>JAMCWV010000122.1 GCA_023481025.1 Gammaproteobacteria bacterium | reverse complement strand
AATCAGCGCGAAAATATGAAGTTTTGACTGTATTTAGGACAAAACTGTCATTTTTCGCGCTAATTGCTTTGAGTTTCACCAAAAAGCTTCGTTATACTTGAGCGATCAGAATTTTAATCCTAACCCTGTTTGGTTGGGTCAATGAATTAAGTTACGTAAGAAAAGGAACTGACATGAGTTTAAATGCTGTACCAGCAGGCAAAAACCTGCCTGAAGAAGTCAATGTAATCATTGAAATCCCTGCCAACGCAGACCCAATCAAGTACGAAGTGGACAAAGACACGGGTACTGTATGGGTTGACCGTTTCATGTCAGCACCTATGTTCTATCCGTGCAACTACGGCTACGTCAACGACACGCTGTCTTTAGACGGTGACCCAGTTGACGTATTGGTCCCAACGCCGTATCCATTGCAGCCGGGTTCAGTGATTCGTTGCCGCCCTGTCGGGGTATTAAAAATGAGCGACGAGTCTGGCGAAGACGCCAAAGTTGTTGCGGTGCCAATTAGCAAGCTCACCAAAGAATATGACCACATTCAGGACGTGAATGACCTACCTGAGTTGTTGCGTGCGCAAATCACGCACTTCTTCGAGCGTTACAAAGAACTCGAAAAAGGCAAATGGGTGAAGGTTGAAGGTTGGGACGACGCGGCGGCTGCGAAGGCTGAGATCGAAACCTCATACGCTCGCGCCCAAGAAAGCAAATAAGCGCCTATGGCTGAACTTTGCATTGCTGGCCAGCAGATTGAATTCTGCTGGCCATCTCAATCCCAGCCAACGCTCCGAATACCCGAGCTGACCATTCGAGCGGGCGAGCGCATTCTTTTGCGTGGTCCAAGCGGCTCCGGTAAATCAACCCTTTTATCTTTGCTTGCCGGTGTTAACCAACCCACTTCGGGCAGCTTAACCATTCTCGGCACTGAGCTTCACCGCTTAAATCAACGGCGACGCGATAAATTTCGTGCCGACCACATTGGTTACATTTTCCAGCAATTTAATTTGTTGCCGTATTTAAGTGTTTACCGTAACGTATTGTTGGCCTGTGACTTTTCTAATGCTCGTAAGCGAAAGATAGCAGCGGAAAACCTCTCACCTGAAGCCGAATGTGAGCGTTTGCTCACTCATTTGAATATTCCCAAAGAACTCTGGCAGCACCAAGCTGCAACCTTAAGTGTTGGGCAACAGCAACGCGTTGCCGTCGCTCGAGCGTTAATTGGTAAGCCTGAGTTGATTATTGCCGACGAGCCGACCTCGGCACTTGATACCGATGCGCGCGACAACTTCCTTGCGTTGCTGCAGGATGAATGTCAGAGCGCCAATATTACCCTAGTTTTTGTGACGCACGACGCCACGCTCAGCCATCACTTTGATCGCACCATTGAGCTGACTGAGATTAATCAAACAGGAGAGTCTGCATGAAGCTATTTCGATTAGCATTAGCAAGCCTCCTAAGTCGCAAAACCAACGCATTGCTGACCATTTTTGCAATTGCCATCAGCGTCATGCTGCTGTTAGGAGTCGAGCGCGTTAGCCAGCAAACCCGTGCAGGCTTTGCCAATACGATCTCAGGTACAGACCTAATTGTCGGCGCCCGCAGTGGCTCGGTTAATCTATTGCTTTACTCGGTGTTTCATATCGGCAACCCAACCGCAAATGTCAGTTGGCAAACCTATGAACGTTTTGCCAATCACCCACAAGTTGCATGGTCGGTACCCATTGCCTTAGGTGACAGTGTCAGAGGCTTCCCCGTGATTGCCACTGAGCCCGCTTACTTTGAGCATTTTCGTTTTGCACAACAACAATCCCTCACCTTTGTCGATGGCCAACCCTTTGCCCGCGAGCAGGCGGTTGTCGGTGCTCAAGTGGCCCAGCAACTTGGCTTGCAAGTCGGTTCTGAACTCGTCGTCGCGCACGGCACCGGCAGCGTTAGTTTCCACGAGCACGATGACCATCCATTGATTATTTCTGGTGTCTTAGCTCGAACGGGTACGCCAGTTGATCAAGCAATTTTTATTAGCTTACGTGACCTCGACATTATGCATGGTGGTGATCACGACCATGAACACCAACATGAGAGTCATGCGGGCAATGATGAAACTGATCATGAACATGAGCATGGTCACTCACACGAAAGCCATGATCACGATCATGAGCACGAGCACGAGCATGGACACTCTCACGAAAGCCATGATCATGAGCACGATCATGAGCATGCGAGTCACGACCATGAACACGCAGTGCAACCGCCAATTCCGAGCATTAGTGCATTCTTAGTTGGTTTGCAAAGCCGTCCTCGCGCTATCTTTATGCAACGGGAAATCAACACCTATCGTGACGAGCCTCTCACTGCAATTATGCCGGGTGCAACGTTACAGGAACTGTGGCGCACACTGAGCGGCTTTGAAACGGCACTCTCGATCGTCTCGGCATTCGTGTTATTAACTGGCCTTATCGGTATGTTAGCGACGCTGCTTGCTAGCTTGCGTGAACGTCGCCGTGAAATGGCGGTCTTAAGAGCTATCGGCGCAGGCCCCAAAACGATTTTCACCTTACTAGTGAGTGAAGCTGTCGTATTAACCGCGGTTGGTATCGCAGTCGGCGTAGCTTTGCTTTATGGTATGGTTGCGGTGCTCGCGCCGTGGATTCAAAGTAGTTTCGGAGTTGTCGTTAGCTTAGGCGCAATTTCCACAGAAGAATGGCAACGTATGGGTATTGTTCTCATTGCTAGCTTCTTCATCAGTTGTATTCCGGCCTGGCGAGCTTATCGCAACTCACTCGCCGACGGCTTATCAATGAGGTTCTAACATGAAGTTTTGGTTAACCCTAGCAACACTCGCTTTCCTTGCTTGTGTCCCGCAAGCTCAAGCCGACGTGCGGACATTAAACTGGAACGAACTCAAGCCATCGGATTGGAAAGCGCCACCCGTTCGTGATCCGATGTTTTATGAGCAGAATCCTGAAGCACAGATTCAACAGAGCTTAGACGCTCCGGTTGTACCAGAACTCGATGGTTTACGAATCAAGTTGCCTGGCTACGTTGTGCAACTTGAAGGTGATGATCGTCGCGTGACCGAATTTTTGTTGGTGCCTTATTTTGGAGCATGTATTCACGTGCCACCACCGCCACCGAATCAAATTGTTCACGTCACCTTTCCTGAGGGCGTGCCATACCCAGTCACCTACGACGCGGTCTGGGTTACCGGTACGATTAAAGTGGAACATAAAGATTCTGACCTAGCGCTGGTAGGCTACCAACTCGAAGCAACAGCTGTGGAGCCTTATTTCTAAGTGCTCTTGTTTCTAAGTGCTCTGATATCGCTAGTTGCAGCTAACAAAAATGCCGGTACTGTGTTGAACACAGACCGGCATTCTTTTTGATAGCGCTGATTAATCGTAGGCTATTGAGCTTAGGTTAAACTTAGAAACGCACAGTCAAGTTAACGAACGGACCTTTAAAGCTATAGTCGGTCGCAAAACTACTGTTTTTGTTTAACTGCATTTGCATGTCACGATAACCAACTCCAATATGACCGTCGAGTACAGTTTCTAAAAAACGGTAACGAATGGCGGCTTCAATGTCATACACGTCATTATCGCTACCTACAGAGAACTGCCCCTGACCAACAATCGAAAAACCAGTTAGCGGTAGTCCGGCTGACGCCCGCAGATATGCCATGCCAATGTCTTCTGAAATACTTTGGCTCACCGCCGCAGTATCATTACCTAGCTCATTAATCGAGCCACGTAAACGCATCAAGCTTGCACCGAACTGAACCGTAACTAAATCATTGTTAAGCGGCGCGTAGTACAGAGTAAATGTTTCGTGACCGAGGTCAGAACGAGCAGCTAATTGCCCTTCACGAGCGGCATCAAATTCCAATGATTGACTCGAAACTTTTGCATTTGGAATTAACGGTAAAAAATGTTCAAGCGCTAAGCTCAGACGCATTTGACATTGAAGCCGCCATTC
>JAMCWV010000023.1 GCA_023481025.1 Gammaproteobacteria bacterium | reverse complement strand
GTGGCTTTAATCTGCTGCCACACCTGGTTCATGACCGTAAAATGATTTTGGTAGCTGCCCGGTGCGGCATTAATAATTGAATAAACACTTTCCACACCTATGCGAGTGGCTACCGAGTTCTCAATGGTGATATCGAACCGAGGCAGCCATAGACTTACTTGCCCGTTGTGCTCTTTTATCATGAGATGCTCGACGTCAATCGTTTCGATGCCGGTTCCTACGAGTATTCTCTTTAGAGCTCGGTAATACACGCCTTCAGCACGAAGTACATTGTTATCGCGCGTTGAACGCGTATTCCTTGCGAATTTAGTTAGGTATGGAATTGCAGTAAGGGGCTTGCCAGCAAAGTCACCGTCAATGAACACTTGGTTATGATCGACCATCAGCAGCAACTTCGGAGCAACACCCCCTGCGCCGGTGGCGCCGCCAACTGCTGCGCCATGCTCATTCGCGTACTCGAGAAAGTCGTGCTGTAATTCAATCACCGAATCGATTGGAAAACGACGTACTGTGTCGTATTCGATGTTCTCCGCAGCTTCCTTAATTCGTAAATTTCCTACAGGTGCCATACATGCGCTCGCAAGTAGCGCGTAGTTTTTGTCAAACTCATTACTTCTGCTGACATTGAGGTAATTAAGCCACCATGCACGCGACTCGCCCGCAGGCAGTAAATCATCGAGCAATGCGGGCCAGCTCGGGTAATCAGTAGGAATGATACCGACAGGCGCATTGACACTACACGCCCAGCGATCCCGAAGATCATAGTGAGGTGCATGCTGAATATAGTCGGGGAGGTATGATAACGTGACCTGGCTATTCATCTGATCACCGCCAAAGCTGAGCTCTGCGGCGTCCCACCATCGACCTTGATTAAATAGCTGCAATGTGACGGTTTTCATTTTCATGCTCGGTAGTTTGATACTGTTATTCGCTCAATATAGACAATAAAACGGTAACAATCTACTGAAATATTGAATTTTAATGGCATTTAACGGAATCAAACTACTGAGCTAGTTGTAGGGAAGCTTGTTCAGAGTGGCTTCCTACCGTACTGTCTCACCTCCAGCAGGAAGCGCGCAGCGTTATTTTTTCCGCGCGCGCAGCACATCAATGACATCACTGAGCTGTAAGTCGCGGGCTTGCAACACCACAGTTAAGTGGTAGAGCAAATCAGCGCTTTCGTTGAGCAGGGCGTCGTCGTCTTGAGCGACAGCGGCGAGTGCGACCTCGACACCTTCTTCGCCAACTTTTTGTGCGCAGCGGCGAATACCGCTGGCGAGTAACTCGGCGGTGTAGCTGCTGCCCGCATCGCCGTTGGCGAGTTCTGCTTTGCGCTGTTTGACGGTGTTCTCCAACTCGATCAATTCACTGATGGCTGGGAACTCTGGCGGTAACCAACAGCTTTCAGTGCCTAGGTGGCAGGTCGGGCCGTGTGGCTTGGCCAACACCAACAGTGAGTCCTGATCGCAATCAGCAGTGACGGATACCAGCTCCAGCACGTGTCCGGAGCTTTCGCCTTTAGTCCACAAGCGTTGCTTGCTGCGGCTGAAGAAAGTAACTTGACCGCTTTGCATGGTATGGCTCAGTGCTTCACGGTTCATGTAGCCCTGCATGAGGACACGGCCGCTGATGCTGTCTTGCACTATTGCGGGCAAGAGGTCGTCCATTTTTTGCCAAGCGAGTTGGTCGAGGTTTTTACCATCAACAATCATGTTGGATCCCTTCTAAAATGAATTCTGTTCAAGTTAGGCTCGCTATAAAGTGAATTGTATTCATGTTGAGCCTAACTCATGTTGAGCCTAAATAAGTGTGACTGAGCCTGATTGTGCCGAGCGAATCGCCTAAGGCCGAATCTCCAAAGGCCAAATACCCTAAGGCCGAATAATCACACCAGCGCTGCGCAATTCGGTTTTTAAGTCCGGTATGGCAATGACACCTTTATGAAAAACCGATGCCGCAAGCGCACCGTCGACGTTGGCGTGTTGAAACACCTCGATGAAATGTTCAACCGCACCGGCACCGCCAGAGGCGATGAGTGGCACATTGCAGGCTGCGCGAATTGCTTTTAACTGTTGAATGTCATAGCCATTGCGCACGCCGTCTTGATTCATACAGTTCAGCACAATTTCACCGGCACCGCGCGCGATCACCTCTTGCACCCAGTCGGCGGTTTGCCAGCTGGTTTTCTGCGTGCGGGTTTCGTCACCGGTGAATTGATAAACGTCGTAGGTGCCGGTCTCTTGGTTATAAAAGCTGTCGATGCCAATGACAACGCACTGCTGTCCAAACTCAGAAACCAGTTCGTTAATTAGCTCAGGGCGGCGCAGAGCCGGTGAATTGACCGAGATTTTATCCGCGCCCATGGCCAGAATTTCGCGCGCTTGCTCGACGCTTTGAATACCGCCAGCGACTGCAAAAGGGATATTAATCACTTCGGCAACGCGGCTGACCCAGGACTTGTCGACCACACGACCGTCGGACGATGCGGTGATGTCATAAAAGACTAATTCATCGGCACCTTCTTCGGCGTAACGTTTCGCCAGTGGCACAATGTCACCAACAATTTCGTGGTTACGGAACTGCACGCCTTTGACGACTTGACCGTCACGAACGTCGAGGCACGGAATTATGCGTTTTGCCAGCATGTGAGTGCCTCCGGTAAGGTGAATTGGCCGGTCAGCAGCGATTTGCCGAGAATGACACTGTCGCAATTGGCGCTTTTTAATGTTTCCAGCTCAGCTAAGCTAGCAACACCGCCGGACGCTTGCCAGATAATGCTCGGATAGGCGCGTTTGAGATCGCGGTAAAGCTCGACATTGCTACCCGCTAAGGTGCCGTCGCGGCTGATATCGGTGCAAAGTACATGCTTCAAACCACGTACTTGGTAGCGGTCGAGCACGTCTTCTAGACGAACTTCACTGGTGCTTTGCCAGCCATGGGTGGCGAGCCAGCGGTTGCCTTGCTGGTCAATATTGATATCAAGCGCTAAGACAATCGCTTCCGGGCCAAACTCGTCAAGCCAACCTAAGACTTCGTCAACAGCAGTGACGGCTTTCGAGCCAATCACAGCGCGTTGAACACCAGCGGCTAGTAGGTTAGCGACGTCGTCGCGGCTGCGAATACCGCCGCCAGTTTGAATCGGTAAGCCAGTCACGGTGACAATTTCAGTGAGTAAGTTCAGCTGGCGTTTACTAGTATCGCGGGCGCCGTCGAGGTCGACTAAATGAAGAAATTCTGCGCCTTCATCACGATACTGCAGTGCAACAGCCACCGGATTGCTGTTGTACGTGGTTTGCTGGTTAAAGTCACCTTTGAGCAGGCGAACGACGTTACCGTCAATTAAATCGAGAGCTGGAATTAGCATGTAAACTCCAAGAAATTCTGTAAAACACGCGCACCGTCGGCGCCAGAGCGTTCAGGGTGAAATTGCACACCGAGGAAATTGCCATTGGCAATGGCCGCAGCAAACGGTTGGCCATAATCACAGCTGGCAATGGTGGCGCCGTCAACCGGTGCGGCAAAGCTGTGGACAAAGTAAAACCATGGCTGTTCGAGACCTTGAAACAGAGGGTGGTCGCTGACTTCAGTGCGGTTCCAACCCATGTGCGGTAAAGGCAAACCGGCTTGGCTGCGTAACCGCTCAATGTGCGTCGGAATGACACCAAGTGCAGGCACTGGCTCTGCGGCACGAGTTTCAGTTGAATAACGCGTCAGCATTTGCATGCCCAAACAAATGCCGAGCACCGGCTGTGTTAAGTTTTGCAAGGTGCTGACTAAGTCGATCTGGTGCAAGGCGCGCATGGCGGCTTCAGCAGTGCCTACGCCGGGTAAAACCACACGCTCTGCATTGCGGATGACTTCTGGGTCAGCACTAATGACGGGTTCAACGCCGAGGCGGCGAAATGCAAACGCCACCGAGGCTAAGTTGGCAACCCGGGTATTGACGATAACCAAGTTGTTGTTTACGGCGG
>JAMCWV010000195.1 GCA_023481025.1 Gammaproteobacteria bacterium | reverse complement strand
TTCAGGCCAGCACGTTTTGGTTGCAACCATGCTGTCTAAATCGGTATTGCGGAGCGCGGCTGCGGCTGTTGCGCAGAAACGTCGATATGTGGATTATTTTCCAAGTTTTGAAATTATTAATGCAGCACCGTTTAAAGGTATGTTTTTTGAACCCAATCTTCGCAATGTCAATCCTGCTGGTGTACGGATAGTGATGGAGCATTTCTTTGCCGGCCAAAAGTCCAAAGTAAGTAAAAAGAGTGCCGTAACGCACACGGATGCAGTTTGCGAAGAAGAGCTGCTGGCCGCCTTTGGAGAACGCCCGTGAAGCTTTGTGTGATTGGTAATTCCCATGCGGGCTGTGTGCGCAAGGCGATTGAAACGTATGCCCCTCAACTTGATTTTTCACCGACGTTTTTCGCTTCATCAGGAAGTACAGTGGTTGACTCACGGATGAAGGATCAGACATTACAACCACAAACTGAATTGCTCAGAGCCAGTTGGGAAGTCACTTCAGGCGGCCTCGAAGAGATTCATTTTCCCGATTATGATGCAATATGGTTACTCGGGTTTCCCGCAGCGTTTCATGAGCTTGCGTCAATAGCAAGACAACTAGTGGCGCCGTTTAGTGTACAGTTTCGTCAGACCGCGGTGGTTAAAAGCCGACCAGCGATGCAGCATCTGGTTCCGATGCTGCAGGGATTATCCTGCCCCATATTTGTGACATCTCGCCCGAACCGAGCCGTCGTACCAAAACGCTCTAGCAATGATTGCGGTGAGGCTGAGTATGATGCGTCACGAGCCGTTGTTGCTAATCTATTTGCGGATTTCGGGATGACCTATGTGCCGCAACCGTTGGAAACATTGAGTTCAATGGGAACCACCAAATTGAACTATTCTAAAGCGGGGCTTGGGTTAGGTAAATCGATCAAAGAGGGTAAGTTAGAGTCTCAAAAGGGCGAAGATGATGTCACCCATATGAATGTTGAGTATGGGTTAGCCATCCTGAAAACACTTCAGGCGTTGATATCATCGCCCAAAGATAGTCATTTGTGAAAACACAGAAATAACAACCAAATAGAATTGGGAAGAATTTATGAAATTGGTTTACGTAGGCATGAGCGCTGATTTGGTGCATCCGGGTCATTTGAATATTTTACGCGAAGCGCAGAAGTATGGCGAAGTTGTCGTTGGCTTATTAACCGACGAAGCAATTGCGAGTTATAAGCGTATTCCGCACATGGAATTTGAGATGCGCAAAGAGGTGATTGAAAACCTTAAGGGTGTCTCGCGTGTGGTGCCGCAACATACCTTGGACTATGTGCCGAATTTACGTGAATTGAAGCCTGACTATGTTGTCCATGGTGATGATTGGAAAGAAGGCGTGCAACAGAAAACGCGCCAAGCCGTTATTGATGTGCTAGCTGAGTGGGGCGGTGAACTGATTGAAGTACCGTATACACCGGGCATTTCTTCGTCGAAACTGAATAAAGCATTGAAAGAAATCGGGACGACACCTGAAATTCGCCTGAAATCGTTACGGCGGATGTTGAAAGTGAAGCCAATCGTTCGATTCTTGGACATTCACAATGCATTGTCCGGTTTGATTATCGAAAATACTCATATCATTGACGAAAACGGCCGTCGCCGCGAGTTTGATGGCATGTGGGGAAGTTCATTAACGGATTCCACGGCGAAAGGTAAGCCCGATATTGAAGCAGTTGACGTGTCGGCGCGAATGACGACCTTGAATGAAGTGCTAGAAGTCACCACCAAGCCGATTATTTATGATGCGGATACCGGTGGTCAGCCTGAGCACTTTGCCTTTACGGTAAAAACGCTGGAGCGCTTGGGTGTGTCAGCGGCGATTATTGAAGATAAGACGGGTTTAAAGAAGAACTCGCTATTCGGTACGGACGTGCCGCAAACCCAAGACTCGATTGAAAACTTCTGCCATAAAATCAAAGTGGGTAAAGCGGCGCAAGCAACAGACGATTTCATGATTGTTGCGCGCATTGAAAGCTTGATTTTGGGTCAGGGAATTGACGATGCAATTGAACGTGCAGAAGCCTTCTTAAATGCAGGTGCCGACGCGATTATGATTCATTCACGTGAGAAATCACCGGATGAGGTGCTGGAGTTCTGTCGTCGTTACAACAAAATTCCGAACCGGAAGCCATTAGTTGCGGTGCCTTCAAGCTACAATAGCATTACCGAGGAAGAGCTGCAGGCCGCGGGTGTGAATATTGTGATATACGCCAACCAGTTGCTGCGTAGTGCGTATCCGGCCATGGTGGATACGGCGAAGTCGATTCTAACGCACTCGCGCTCAAAAGAGTGTGACGCGCAGATGTTGCCGATTAAAGATATTTTAGAATTGATTCCAGGTACAAAATAAGCCTGAATCTGAAAAAAGTTACCTTTTCGTAGCTTTGACATCAATTTAGCGCGCTTAGGTTACAAAACGATGAAATCTATGTGACCTAAGCGTGTCGCAAGGAAGAAACAGAATGATTGAACCAAAATTAATGTTCGAAGCCATGAAACGCGAAGGCGTTGAGTTGTTTGCCGGTGTTCCGGATTCGTTGTTAAAGAATTTTTGTGCGTATGTGGATGATAATGCGGCCGCGGGCGAACACATAATAACCGCGAATGAAGGCAATGCAGTGGCGTTGGCCGCGGGTTATCATTTGACGACCGGAAAGATCGCTGCGGTGTATATGCAAAACTCCGGGTTGGGCAACACGGTGAATCCGTTAACGTCGATTACCGATCCTGAGGTGTATAAAATTCCATTACTGATGATCATCGGCTGGCGCGGCGAGCCTGGGGTAAAAGATGAGCCTCAGCACGTCAAACAAGGACGCATTACCGCGGAACAATTGGATTTACTTGGGATTCCGTACGAGGTTCTCGGCGCTGATAGTGACTACGATGTGCTTCTGCACACGTTAATCAGCAAAGCGCAAAACACCCAAGCGCCAGTGGCACTGTTGGTGCGCAAGAATGCGTTTGCCAGTTATAAAAGTCAGCGTAAGCCAGATAGTCCGTCATCGCTGAAGCGTGAAGACGCCTTAGCAGCATTGTTAGATGTCACCGGTGACGATCTCGTGGTGTCGACCACAGGTAAAACGTCGCGCGAAGTGTTTGAGCTGCGAGTCAAACGTGGTGAGCCGCAGCGTGACTTTTTGACCGTCGGTGGCATGGGCCATACCTCGTCGATTGCCATGGGCGCTGCGTTAGGCAACCCAGATAAACGCGTCGTCTGCATTGATGGCGACGGCTCCGCGCTGATGCATTTAGGCGCTTTACCGATTATCGGTGATGTGAAACCCAAAAACCTCGTGCATGTTTTATTGAACAATGCAGCACATGAGTCTGTCGGCGGCCAACCGACAGTTGCCGGTCGCTTTGACTTTAAAGCGTTGGCGAAAGCGAGTGGCTATCACGCTTATGATGTTGCCGCGACAGCCGAGGAAATTAACGCTGCATGGCAGCGCTTACAAGGAACGCCGGGACCGGTCATGTTGGAAGTCAAAATTACGACCGGCTCGCGCGATGACTTGGGGCGCCCAACGTCAACCGCAGAAGAAAATAAGCGGGCGTTTATGGCCTTTGCTGGAATTAAGTAGGGAGTCGATGATGAGTTCGTGGGTGTATCATAATCCAGTCCGTATTCACTCCGGTGCACTGACTGATTTACCGCAGCTGATGACCGTATTTTCGGCTCGTGCCGCTGAAACTTGGTTACTGGTAACCTCAAGTGGCATGACCCGTCGAGGCGTGACGAAGCGGGTAAAGTCCAGCACTGCAGCGTTGAATGTCAATTGGTTAGTCCATGACGCCGTTACTCCGAATCCTGAGCTCGACGATCTTGATGCCGTCACCGCGCGTTTGTCGACACAGACTATAGCTGGGATTGTTGCGGTTGGTGGCGGCAGTGTGATCGATGCGGCGAAAGTTCTAGCGGTCACCTTACCGCATGGACAAACGAATGCCTTAGCGGCGAGCTTACGCCAAGGTCAAGGCCAACACTGGCAGACTAAGCTACCCTTGATTGCGATTCCGACGACCTCAGGGACCGGCGCTGAAGTCACGCCGTTTGCTACGGTGTGGGACCAGACTGAACACAAGAAGTATTCGGTGTCGGGACCACTTGCTTTGCCGGATATTGCGTTACTGGATGCTGAATTGACCCTGAGTTTACCGGCGACTGAGACCGTGAATACCGGTTTAGATGCGATTTCTCACGCCTGCGAGTCATTATGGAATGTCAATAAAACGCCAGTCAGCGAGGCCTATGCTCGACATGCCTTGGTGTTGGCAAAAACGGCTTTGCCACGCGTGTTGCAAGCACCCAGTGATCGTTCCGCGCGAGCAGCCATGCAACAGGCGAGTGTACTCGCTGGGCTAGCCATTAGTCAGACGCGTACCGCGATTGCTCATGCGATTTCCTATCCGCTAACCAGTCACTATGATGTGCCGCATGGATTAGCCTGTAGTTTTACCCTGCCGAACTTAATTTCTGAGTTTATTCCTCAGTGTGACGATGAAGACTTAGCTAATCTGATGGGTGCAGTGAAAGCGATGTTAGATGGTCTGAATC
Source organism: Gammaproteobacteria bacterium (assembly GCA_023481025.1). Next base: position 14,787 of record JAMCWV010000195.1, on the reverse strand, counting down.
TATTCGAACGTTTGCATGAATACGCGACACCGGCACAAATTCTCGCTTTAAAAGATGAAATGTATCACCCTGAACGAGCAGGCAACTTAAGCTTTGTTGTAAGCGACGTGGAGTCATTGTTGCATCCGAGGTCTCGATAGTCCGATTGGAAATTTGTTATGTCTGCTGCTGAACAACTTGAACAACTTTATCAACAGAAAAAATATCAGGCCATCGTGACGATGGCCGAAGACTTGCTTGCCGATGCAAGTTTATCGATCACCGGTCAGATCCGTATCGCTGATGCGTATTATGCACTGAAAGATTACCCTGCCGCCATTGATGTGTACCGTCAGGTTGTTCGCGTCGGTCGTTTGGAGAAATTGCCACATACGGTGTTTAGTCGTTCGCGCGTTGCGGTTGCCCGCACCTATAAAGAACGCAAAGTGATTGAACGTGTATTCGCGACGTTCTCTTCAGACTTGGATAATGAGTTCGCTCACAGTTTACAAACCTTGATCGATAAAGATCTAGACGTTGCTTTGGCTGATTTTCAGCACGCCATCGCGCAAGTGTTTAGCGAGGACGCATTGCGTACCACTTGGTTTGATGCCTTCGCGACCATGGCTAAGGCTTATTGTGGTGAAACCGACGCAGTAACCTTTGTCCCCTACGAGCAAACGCTGGACAAAGTGATTGTTTCGGGTATGGGCTGGAGTGGTTCTGGGGCTTTGTATGACTTTCTTCAAGAATTTCCTGAAGTTGTCGCGATTAAAGGAGAGAGCCCGTACATTGAAGGGCATCGTTCATTAATGTCCGTGGCCGCAGGCTTTGAACAGGGTACCGAGAATGACAAGCTCTTGGAGTTTTTCTTCTATGTGCTACTTGGTTTTGCGGAAATGCGCAGCTCCAACGACGCGAAGTCATTTCGATATGCAAGGCGGTTACATAGCGGAGCAAGGCGGCAAGATTACGCCCAAATTGCACTCTTTTTTGCCCAGAACAGTGCCAGTATTATGTTGGAAAAGGACGTTCAGCAAAAGCAGGTTAAATTCCGCCAGCTCGCCAATTATGTCACAGACAAGCTCGCTGTTGGCAAAGCGTTAAAGCCCGGCCAAGTGGCGTTATTGGACAACGTTATTCATATTGCCAACCTTCATTGCGTCGACTTTCTCGATAACGTTCGGGTGCTGTGTACTTTTCGTGATCCGCGCTCCAATTACGTGGCGCTTTTACGCGAAGCTGGTCACTTCAATGATTCGGCCAGTGTGTTTGTGAGAAAAAATACCGGTAAATTCCGGCGAGCCCATGCGCTCGTCGACAGCTACACTGAAAAATATCCCTTTCCTCAGCGCAAAGCTGTCGCGAAAGTTTGTTTTGAGTCGTTTATTTTACTTCCAGAGTTTCGTCAGCGCTTAGCCACAGACTTACAACTCGATGTGCAGCAGCAGAATAAATTTACCTATTTGAAGCCATGGGAGTCGGCGCGCAACGTATTCCTGCATCAAGAACATGAGCCGCAAAGTGATATTGATTACATTGCCGAGAAACTTGCTGATTTTTGTGTCGACATTGAGGTGAAGCTCAACGGTCGCTCGTGCTCTTAACAGCGCGCACGTATAGAATTCGTTTGAGAGGGTGGACGCTCTGTTCGAATCCCGTGATAATAGCGACTGAATTTGACGGTTAATTTGGACGTAAATTGATGCTCACATTTTTGGTCACGGGCGGCGCTGGCTTCATTGGCTCGGCTGTCGTGCGTGAATTAATCACGAACACCCCGCATCGTGTGGTCAATATTGATAAGCTTACCTATGCAGGTAATCTCGAGTCGCTGGCGAGCGTCAGCGACGACTCACGCTATCATTTTGTTCACGCTGATATTTGTGATCGTGAAGCGATGGATCGGGTATTTAGTCAGTTTCAGCCTGATGTGGTGATGCATTTAGCGGCTGAAAGCCACGTCGATCGCTCGATATCGGGTCCAGCGGAGTTTATTCAAACCAATGTCGTTGGCACCTACACCTTGCTGGAGGCGACGCGTCAGTATTGGCAGTCGTTGTCGACAGCCGCACAAGCAGCGTTTCGCTTTCATCATATTTCCACTGACGAAGTTTACGGCGACCTCCATGGCAGCGATGAGCTATTTACCGAAAACACGCCATACGCACCGAGTTCCCCTTATTCAGCCAGTAAGGCAAGCTCTGATCATTTAGTCCGTGCTTGGCAGCGTACATATGGTCTGCCGACCTTAGTTACCAATTGCTCGAATAATTATGGTCCTTATCATTTCCCCGAAAAACTCATTCCGCTAATGATTCTCAATGCCTTGCAGGGCAAGCAGCTGCCTGTTTACGGTGATGGTCAACAAGTGCGCGATTGGCTCTATGTTGACGACCATGCGCGTGCATTGATTCGGGTCGCTGAACAAGGGCAAGTGGGTGAAACCTACAACATCGGTGGCCATAACGAACAAGCAAACATTGAGGTGGTGCGTCTGATTTGCGCATTGCTGGAAGAATTGGCACCGAATAAGCCAGCGGGTGTTGAGCACTATCAAGACTTAATTACGTTCGTGACGGATCGGCCCGGTCATGATTTACGCTATGCCATTGATGCCAGTAAAGTTGCTCATGAGTTAGGTTGGGTACCTGCAGAAACGTTCGCTTCAGGTCTGCGCAAAACGGTGCAATGGTATTTAGCCAATCCGAGTTGGTGGCAACGAGTTTTGGACGGTTCGTACCGGCAGGTGAACGTATGAGTCGACCACGGATATTGATAACGGGTGGACAAGGGCAGGTGGGCTTCGAACTCGTGCGTAGCTTCGGCTTAGTTGGTGAGGTTCTCGCACCTAGCCGGGCGGAACTTGATTTAGCCGACACGACTGCGGTGAAAGCGTGGTTGGCAGAACATCGACCTGATTGGATATTGAACCCGGCGGCGTTCACCGCTGTGGATAAAGCTGAAAGCGAGCGCGATATTTGCTGGCGAGTTAATGCGGAATTACCACAACTGCTTGCTGAGTACGCGGTGACTCACAATGCAGGCCTTATCCACTTTTCCTCCGACTATGTATACCCCGGTGATGGCGATTGTCCTCGCGCTGAGGATGCGCCAACCGCACCGGTGAATTACTACGGTAGGTCAAAATTGGCGGGAGATGAAGCCGTATTGCGAATCTGTGCCGAAACGACCGTGCCGTATTATATTTTGCGGACGAGCTGGGTATATAGTGCTCGCGGGCACAATTTTCTGCGCACCATGTTGCGTCTCGGCCGTGAACGCAGTCAGCTAAATGTGGTTGCTGACCAAGTGGGAGCTCCAACCTCAGCACGCTGCTTAGCGCAACTCGCGTTGTTGATGTTTGCACGTCGTCCTGAGTCTGGTTTATATCATGCTGTCAGTCGTGGTGAAGTGAGCTGGCAGGGCTTTGCCCAATCCATTTTTCGCCAAGCACATGCGCTCGGTTGTACATTGACGATTGAGCCTGAGCAGGTTGCTGGAATCGCAACTCGAGACTATCCGACACCGGCCCAACGACCGCTTAACTCGCGTTTAGCGGTTGCCAAGATAGAGCAGGCGCTTGCGGTGCAGTTGCCGCAGTGGGAGACTGAATTACAACAGGTGTTGATGGAATGGCATTCGACCCAGCTCTGCATCACCGCTCAAGGCTGTGTATAACCGCTCAAGGCTGTAAAAGGACGTCTTATGAACAAAGCTAGCCGTTTGACGCGCTATGAAAATATTGAGTATGCCAATCAGTTGCTGGCGGCTGAAGAATGGTCGCAAGCTGTGGTTGCTCATGCGCGCGCAATGCTCGAGTTTCCAGCTGCCGGTGATGCCTTTCGTTTTGGCTTCGAATTAGCGCAAACCAATTATTTGCAACAACGTCAGCAGCAACCAGTAAAGATTGCGATAGCGAGTTGGGAGTTGTCGCATAACCCAGCCGGTCGCGCTTTGGCTTTAGCCGATTTGTATCAGGCCGCCGGTTATCAACCGGAGATTATTGGTTTTCAATTTGCTCGTTTCGGGCAAACTTTATGGGCGCCGATGCAGTCGACAGCACACCCAGTTCATGCGTTTCTGGTCGATGAGAATTGGCATGCCGATGATCCCGCTGCTTGCCATAGCGATTTTTTGACGCAAGCCATTCAGTTGGTGTCGGCACATCCCTATGATGTTGTGCACTTATCCAAACCGCGGGGACCGAACCTGTTGCTGGGTTTGCTGTACCGTTGGATTTGGCAAGCGCGTGTAATTTGCGACATTGATGATGAAGAACTTGGTTTTTTTAATAAACACCAACCGATTGAGAAAATTGATGATGGTATCGATGCGTGGATTAATGCGCATGGCCGCCTACCACACCTTGCCGGCCTAACGCGCAAACAGTGGACTTATTTTGCCGTCGGATGCGTGCATCAATTTGACGCTGTAACGGTATCGAATCCGGCGCTGCAACAGCGCTATGGTGGTGACATTATTCCACATACACGGCTGGCGAGTATGTTTGCCATGAGTCAGGAACGGAAGGCCGCTGCTCGCCAAGCGTTTGGCATTTCTGAGGACGCTAAGGTGGTGCTGTTTTTTGGTACGCCGCGGAAACATAAGGGCCTCAGTGAAACCGTGGCGGCCTTGTCCACGCTCAACGATTCGAAGATTGTCTATGTCGTCGTCGGTGAATTTCCAGATGCGCAAGACAAAGCGGAGCTCGAACAGCAGGCTGCCGATCAGGGTGTGAACCTTCAATGTTTTGGCAATCAACCCTATAGCGCAATCGCCGATGTGGTTGCTATGGGAGATATCGCCGTCAATTTTCAAGATACACAGTCACCAGTCGCCCAATTTCAAGTGCCAGCAAAACTCACCGATGCGCTTGCCGCAGGTCTGGTGGTGCTGGCGAGTGAAACGCCAGCACTAGCGGATTTCTTTGCCGCAGGTGCGTTAGTGCCGGTCAACGCTGAGAATTTAAGCGAGACACTGCAGCGGTTTCTTGATTCGCAGGACGCGGAGACGCATCGACGCGAACAAGGTGAGCGCGGTTTGAATTTCTTCCACCAGCAACTTGCCACCGAGCGTTACGTGGATCAGCTGCGTTTACGCCTGAATGCTTGGTTGCCGCAAGAAACGCCAGCACCTGTTGTTTTGCGTCCGTTACCGGCAAAGTTAGCTGGCCTACTGCAACAAATCGTGGATGATTTTGCCGATGAACTGCAAGCAGCCTTTTGTGCCGGACAAGGAGATTCCAATTGAACGTTCTTGTTACGGGTGGCGCAGGTTACATTGGTTCACATACATGTGTGGCGCTTTTACAGGCAGGGTTTTGCTTAACTGTCATCGATAATTTAAGCAACAGTCACCGCGAGGCATTACACCGAGTTGAGCAAATAACCGGTAAATCTATTGATTTCGTGCAAGCGGATATTTGCGATGAGCAAGCACTTGATGCGATTTTTGCGCAGCATAAGTTTTCCGCTGTTGTCCATTTTGCTGGTTTAAAAGCGGTTGCCGAGTCAGTCGCACAGCCTTTAGCCTATTATCAAGTCAATGTCGGTGGCACCAATACCTTATTAAAAGTGATGGCGAAATATCGTGTGCATCAATTGGTGTTTTCGTCGTCTGCAACGGTTTATGGCGATCCGCGAAGTGTTCCTGTAACCGAGTCCAGTCCATGTGCGCCGGCAAATCCTTATGGTCGTAGCAAACTCATGGTGGAGCAAATTCTCGCCGATTTGGTCGCCGCAAAACAGCAGCCTTGGAAAATTGCTAGCCTGCGTTACTTTAACCCCGTTGGTGCTCATGAGAGTGGCTTAATTGGTGAAGATCCGCTGGGTGTGCCGAATAACTTGATGCCACTGCTCAATCAGGTGGCGATTGGCGTGCGCCCTCAACTTGATGTTTTCGGAGCCGATTATCCAACGAGCGACGGCACGGGTGTGCGTGACTACATTCATGTTGTTGATCTTGCCGAGGGGCATGTGGCTGCTTTGCGGTATCTGATCAAACAGGAACGTGCAGAATATTCTGCAGTGAACCTGGGCACAGGAAGTGGTGTATCGGTCTTGCAAATGATTGCTAGCTATCAGCAGGCAACGGGGCAGGTGATTCCCTATGAGATTGTGGCTCGTCGACCGGGCGATGTCGCCGCCTATTTTGCCGACCCGTCTTTGGCGGCAGAAAAGTTTGCTTGGCGCGCCCGCCGCAGTGTTGAGGTGATGTGTGCCGACGCTTGGCGTTGGCAGGCACAGAACCGTAATGGTTACCGTTCTTGCTCTCCAGACTGAAACTGCCAGAGTAACTGCTGACTTTGGCGAACGCGCAATTCGAGCGTCGTCAGTTGCGAGTTATTCAGCAACTCAGCGATATCCAATCGAAAACCAACATAGCCGCAGCGCGGCGCGTGGAGCGCCGTCATTTTTTGATGGTGTAGATTCGCTGTCACGTGTTGGGTGATGGCTACTTCTTGACTGCTGTTGATTCCCAATAACGTTAATACAACCGGCTCGTTGCAGCGTGGATGCGTCGCCGAATAAAACGCAAAGCCTTGCAGCACCTGTTTTTTTTTGGCAATCGTAGCGGCTCCGTGCGTATAGGGCTGATCGGCTTGTTGGCAGTGATAGCGCCAATCTAATGCTTGGGTTATCTTCTCATAGAGACGCAGATCCGAGCGATTGAGTTCATGCAAAAGCGCTATCTCTTGCGCAGTAATCGTGACGTTTTGCGCGGCGGGTTTAGCATTTAATACTTCAGCGACGAGATTTAATTGATATAACTGATTCAGGGAGTCTAATGCGTGTGAGTAACGTTCCGAGATGCCGACGTAACCTAGCGCTTGCCATGGAACTCTGCGCAAATAACGGCTCAGGCTGTTCTGTTTGCGTTTTTGCTTGGCAAAGTCGCTCAGGCTGCCTTGAAAGTCGAAATGGCGCTGGAAATGAAAATACTCTGAAATGACGCGCGCGGTTGGTTCGCGCACCAGCGTAAAAATATCTTGAACGGCAAATAAAGGTGCATATTTGGCGACGGGTATATGGCCAGTTAAAACACGTGAACGAGGCTGTTGCAACGCTAATTGATAGGGGTCGGCAATACCATTGAACATACAGTCTTGCACAACCTGCGATGTTTGTGGGTTGCCGTCACCGTAGTCGGCGCAAATGGCCGCAGCGCCGAGGGACTTTTCCAAAGCAACGCGTAAACTGGTGCCGGCTGTTTTCGGTATATGAATAAAAAATAATGGTCGCATAGCCCCTTCGTCTTAGGTATTTTTCAACACGGCATTGGCTAACCAGTATTGAATGACATGATAAGCCACATTACGCGACTTGCCGCGAATAGGAAAGGCATGAATGCCAATATTGGATTGTGTATTTACTTCTAATACATAAGCTTGCTGTGAGTCGGACAAAGACGAGGAAAAAAAGTCAACGCCAGCAAACTTGAGGCCAGGGATGCTCGTCGCTGCTTGCACGGCCATCAATTCATCCGCGTTCGAGATCTCGGTGGTAATTCCTTCGCCGGCTCTGGCATCGAGCGGTTTGACAACAACCTGAAAACCTAAGGCTTGAGCAAAACTGAGTGCCTGTTGATGCGCTTCGACGGTGACTAATTGGTCGGCAGCGACGGCAACACCGGCCTTGCGCAAATAATGCTTGGTTAACGCCTTGTCATTGCAAATCTTGATGGCTTGCTGACTGTTCAAATCCGTTTTGGTTTTCCGTACTGAACCAATGCAGTTGTCGTATAAAAAACATCGATATCCATCGTCCGCTTTCTCGAGGCGCACACCGAGCTGTTCGGCCGCTGTCTGATAGGCCCAAAGCACGGTATTCGATAACTGCTGCTCAGGACGAAACAATGGCAACCTGTGTTGCAAAAATGGAATGGCATGTAGCGCGGATTGAAAGTTTTCCATAACGACCTTGGTTGTGGTTTTCGACTAATTTTACAGGATCGAAACGCGCTTGCCAGCTGCATTTTCAGCTTGGTCTCGATAAGGGGCTTTGCTACTATGCGATCACTTAATTTTGTGTGGAGCAGTACCCGTGGCAGCAGGGCGTGATGTGTTAGACGAATTAGCGGAAGCGCAAGCATTACTCGAGCAATCGGCAGAGGCTTATTTTGAACAAGCGCGGAATTATCGACGTAAATTAGTTAAATCAGTGGCTAAATTACCGCATCACGAGGCGGTCGATTTAGTCTTACGCGCGAGTGAACTATTTCCCTATGAAATGTACTCGGATAATTTCCTCAAGCTGGCATCACGTTTAAAAGTTCGATTACCAAAACTTGCTTCATTCCGATTACAACTTGTGATTGCTGCACGACGTCGTGAATTATCGGGCCACAAAGCGGAATGGTTTCTTAATAATAAACGCTCGGCCTACGAATTTATTGATAAGATGAAAGTAAGTCGTCCGGCTCTTTACGCCGATGGAGTGCAAGCGGAGGCGATAGAGTTTCGGCCACAAAGCGTAATTAAGCCCCTGTCAGGTGCAGCTGCAACCGGGATATTTTTAATTATCGACGAGACTCAGATTGTCGAAGTGAAAAGTGGACGCCGTCTCGGTAGTTACGCGGAATTGCGAGATGCGATGCAGGGACTGCTGGCAGATCGGTCCGTCGCGAAAGACCAGTGGTTACATGAAGAACTGATTGCGGATGTGAATGGCGACCAAGTGATACCGGCGCGCGACCTTAAATTCTATTGTTTTTATGGCAAAGTGGCGATGATCCTCGAGGTTAATCGGGACAACGGCGCAAAGTATTGCGAATGGTTGCCGGATGGCACGCGAGCAGAAACGGGGCGCTATACAGAGGTTAAATTTGATGGCGCCGGATTTACCGCCGCGCAAATGAAACAAGTTGAGTCGCTGAGCCGAAAAATCCCGGTGCCATTTATTCGGATAGACTTTCTCGCAACGGAACAGCGTTTTGTTTTTGGTGAATTTACGCCGCGCCCCGGTCAATTTCATACTTTCAATGATGAGTTTGATCTCTATTTGGGCCGCTATTATTTAGCTGCAGAAGCGCGTTTAAGTCGGCTTTTGCAGAAGAATCGAGATCTTGGTGTGTAACGGCTGAGGGACACTGTATTGATGCTTAGGGTTATCGCTTGATTATCAGAGACAGCAAGTCCGTGCGGGTGAAGGCGACTGAATCTGCAGCGGGCGAACCATTGATCACAAAGGAATTAAAGGGGCCGACGCCAAAGCGGGAGTTTGCTTTTTATCAGGCAATTAGTGCTGGACAGTTACCGGCTAATCCGGCGAAATTTTGGCGGGTATGCCAGGTTGCGCATTTGCAAACGCATGAACGCTCTTACTCATTGCATTTAGAGAATTTGCATCAAACCGGCTATCAACATTTTACCATGCGCCAACCGCAATTCTTGCATGTTGTTGATGCGATCGCTGAATTGAATGGGTGGCTCGACCCGAGGCAAGAGGAAGCATATGGTCTCGACTTCCGTACCGATATTGCCGCGACATTCATGGAGCGATTCTGGCAATGTATGGAATCACCGCTGCTTGCAGAATACTTAACAAAAGACGATTATCAAACGCTCGTCAGTCAATTGGCCCCGCTGGTGAAGTGTGCCGATCAGTTACAGCGCAGCTGGCAGGAAATGCCGTTTTGTTTTTGTCATAATGACTTGAACCATGGCAATATTTTTGTTGATTCTACAGAGCGTTCGTTTGTTTTTATTGACTGGCAAACGTTTGGCTTTTCGCCGATCGGCTCTGACTTGACCCAGTTCTTAATGCCCAGTTACTGGGCGAGTCATCGCCCCTATTATTATCAACGCGACAAATTGTTGAGCATGGAAGCGGCCATGTTAAATCGTTATCATCAAGGATTACAGCAGCAAGGTAAGTTTCGCGGTCGGGTCAGTCTGGCGCAAGTGACGTTTGGCTATCAGCTGCGCGCGGTGAGTCAGACCCTGTTGACGTTGTTACCTCGTTATTTGCGTTCAGTTGCCAATGGGTCGGCTGATTTAATTACCGATGAACAGCTTCATTATAAGCTGCACACTATGTTCGAACGGATACAGTTTATTCAGCGATATATATAACAAGAATAAGAGCTTTTCATGGATTATGAAACAACGGCTGCGGATTCAGCATTTTTGAACTTCGTCGCTCAAGAGTTTTCGCAGCCCGGTACGAACTATCGCCGGTTACTGAGTGACCCCAGATTGGCGCCCTTCATCGTCAAGGACTGGGGACTTGCGCCTATTGAAAATTCGCTAGATCGAGCGCCAGTGCCGCAGTTGACCACTGAGTATCGTTTCTACACCTTTCAGGGTGTTATCGCCTTCTTTTTGTCGATTGACCACAACCAGTCACCTCCGCGACTGGCGTTTTTTGATGGCAGTTTAGCCCCCTTACAAGCAGGTCAAGACGTCGTCTTAAATGATGGTTATGTCCAGAGCGGCCCGCATTGTTTGGCTCGTGATCTTCTCTGCCACATCTGGTGGGCCCGTGAATTGTCGATGCGCTGTGATGCTCCGTTTGTGCAGGTCAAACTCTATGATACTGACGATGGGCTAAAATTTGCCGGACTGTCATTTGCGCCGAGCGATATGCATGAATGGTTTTCTTTTCATAACGGCCTGCTCGAGAAACTTGACGCTTTGTTTATTGACGCGGAGCTGCGGCTGGCGGCAGGGATGAAAAGTCCGCCAGCTGAACTAGCTGAGTTTTCTTTGCAGCAACTGATGTGGTCTTGGCGCTTATCCGACGTAAAGCAAATACCGCTCATCGAGGAGAGAATTTTCAAAGGTTTTGCAGACATAGTGCTTCACCATGACGACGTGGGCTATGATAGGATAGCGAAACATTACTTAAAATTAAAAAAACAAGCGTCGGCCGAGTCTGAGACGCAGGCACTGACAGCGTTAACAAGGGCCTGGCGTTTACTGTACTCGATTTATCATACGCAGACCGAAAACGACAACGGATCATAGAATTCCATGACGACGATAACCCAAGTATCCGCTTATCAACCTTTGTTGCAGCAATTGAGTCGGCAGATTGAAATCAATATTCAATTGCGGCGTGATCTCGCCGCTGCCGAAATACAATTTAAGCAAAAATTAAGCGAGCTGGAACAGCAAGTCGGCGAAGCTCAAGCTGGTCTAGCAAAGAGCAAAACCAAAGCGGCATATACCGATGCCTTGTTGACCGAGTTAAGTCAGCTGCAGACTGCTTATGCCCGTTCGAGCGAAGCTTTTCGAGCGCTGACGTTGCAAAATGAAACGCTGGCAAGTGACTACACGCAGTTACAGGTAGAATCAAAGCAAAACCAAGAACGGTTAAAGCGTGGCAAAGAAGAAGCGCAACAGCTGCAGAAAAAGCTTCATGCTGAACAAGCTGAGACGCAGAAATTGCAGCAACAACTTGTTGCGCTAAAAGAATCGAGTGCACAGGCATTACACGCATGTCAGCTGACCAATGAGCGGCAAGCACAAGAGGTTGCTCAGTTAACTGCATTGTTAATGAGCGCTGAGAAGCGTTTGCAGCATTCAAGTATTACCGGTACGTCGGAGCGTCCTGCGAATGGCCGAAATAACTTGAAAGCGGATCTGCAGCTGCTGAAGAAATCACCTTTATTCGACGCTAATTGGTACTTGCAAACCTATCCTGATGTGGCCAAGGCAGGCATGAATCCGGCGGAGCATTACTTACGCCATGGTGGTTTTGAAAATCGTAATCCCAGTGCACAATTCGATTCAGGCGCCTACTTACAACGCTACCCCGATGTCCGTCAATCGGGTGCAAATCCACTGATTCATTTTCTCCTCGATGGCGAGCGACAAGGCTGTGAGGCTATGGTGGTGAAGGAGAGCGACGGTGGCTGAGTTTGTCGCTTTTTCACCAGAGCATCCTGGATTTTTACTGGTGCCTTCGGAACCACGGCTATGGCTAGCCGGCGATATGGCCATCCGCATAAAGGTGCGGATTGACGCATGGCCTGAAGATTGGGCGTATCTTTGTGCCAAATTTCGATCCCAGCAGAGTCATGAGTTTCTCGTTCGCATCAAAGGTGAAAGTGAGGGACGCTGGGGCTTTGGCGATGGAACAGGTGAATTCAATGCACTGAAGTGGTGTCCAAGTGACTGTATCTCGCTCGGTGAATGGACCGAGTTGGTCTTTATTCGTCGTATGGATGGAAATTCACAGGTTTATGCGGATGGTACTTTGGTTGCTGACGGCGAGTTGAAGCGTCAACGTGAACCCGCTTTGACGGCGGAGCCGATCACGTTATGTGCACGCAGTGACGGCTCGGCTCAGTTGTTTGCTGCGGTGCGTTCATTTGAATTGTTTGATGGTACGGCATTAGGCCATGCAACAACATCGCTCGGCGACGTCATTGAACTGGGGCCTTGGGTGCGTGTGGGAGGAATTGTCCATGACGCCTGAACTCCACACATTGCCAGATGCTGAGCAAAGCGAAGCCATTCAGTTATGGCACGATGCGCTTTGGCGTGGTTTGTCAGAACAAGCTGTTGCTGCGCTGTTGCAATTACGTCTGAGCAACGTGGACAATATTCGTCGCCGCGCCAACTGGGTGCTCGGGCGATGGTATGCAAGCCAAGGTCACTACCAGTTAGCCCTCGACTTTTTTTACGAAGTGATTCGCATTGAGCGCTTTCCACAGGGCAAAGTGTTGGTTGCTATCGCGATTTGTGAGCAAGCCCTTGGGCGTCCGCAAGTGATTCGTTCGTTATTGACGAATTACCGTTTTACCGCCTTGCCCACGCATGAACTGATGATGCTTGATGCAAATAGCATGGCACAGCAGCCGGACATGTCGATGCGCCGACTTCGTCTCATCAACCGTTTAATGCAACAGCAGCAATTGGATGAATTGACCTTAATTGACCCGGGCGCCGGACTTACGTTGTTTAATCTGACGACCGCCAATAGTAACGACTGGCCGCAAGGCCGGGCATTGCGAAACGATGCAAATTTACCGCTGATTTCCGTGATCGTCCCGACGTTTAATGCTGCAGCGACTATTCAACCCGTATTGGGTTGTTTAGTGCGACAGACGTGGCCAAATTTAGAAATTATTGTGGTCGATGATGCGAGTACGGATGATACCGTCGCAGAGGTTCGTGCGCTTGCTGAACACCACCCATGTATTCGCCTGTTGGCGCAGGATGTCAATCGTGGTGCCTATGCCAGTCGTAATATTGGCATGCGAGCTGCAAGCGGAGACTGGTTGACTGTGAATGACAGTGATGACTGGTCGCACCCAGAGAAAATTGCTCGCCAGGCTGAACCCTTGTTGGCCGATCGCACACTGCAAGCCACGCTTAGCGCTTGGGTACGCGTTTCTGAAACATTGGAATTTCTTGGTTTATGGATGGTTGGCGGGCGTTTTGTTGAGAAAAATCATTCTTCTGCAATGATTCGCAAAGAAGTGCTCCGTCAGATTGGTTATTGGGATGAAGTGCGCGTCTCTGCAGACTCTGAGTTCCTTTGGCGACTGCAAACCCATTTTGGTGAAGCCGCAGTGCATTTGATTGACGCGGAACTGCCATTATCTTTTTCGCTGGTGCATGAGCAGTCGTTAACGCAAGTTGGTGCAACCCATGTTCGTTCGATCTATTTCGGTGTTCGTCGACTCTATCGAGAAGCTTCGGATTGGTGGCATCGCCAAGGCAATCCGGTTTTGCAGGAAAATAGTCGACCGTTTCCGCTCCCGATTGGCATGACGACCAACCAAACTGTAGCGGCTGATATCGTCTTTGTGATTGACGCAACCGCAAACAACAGCAAGTTGAAGGCACAACTGCAGCGACTCAAGACCAAGTTCATCGCGCAGGGGCGGCGAGTGTTGTTGCTGCATTGGCCAAAAACGCCGGCGGCAGCATTGCAGCCGGTAAGTGACGAGGTTTTTGCTTTTATGCAGCTGCATGGTTTGAGTTTTGCCCACTATGGCGTAGCAATAGAGCAGGCGGATGTCGTGTTTGCCGATTGGCAATTACTCGAGCTCATTCCCGATCAATTGCCAACCGTTACTGATTTACAAGCATGCTACGCCTTAGATTCGGCTGTACACGGTGACGATGAAGTCATGCTGAGTGCGCGGTTATTGTTCATGCCTCACGAATTTTATGGCTCACAGCAAGAAGAGCTTTTACAAGGATAGATGATGTCAGATTACGAAATTTTGAAAGCGTCAAAATGGGTAAACGGCAAATGGTACATTGAACAATACCCGGATGTCGGTTTGCTCGGCATGGACCCGATTGAACACTATCTTGCCATTGGCGCGCGCTTAGGCCGCGATCCGTGCAAGCGCTTTTCGACGAGTTACTACTTAAAGGCCTACCCTGATGTCGCCCAAAGCGGCATGAATCCGCTGGTCCATTGGGTTCAGTTTGGCGAAAAAGAAGGACGTGAGTCGAAACCGAATGGCTTTCAGTCATATATTGATGCGCTGTGGCAAGGACATTCAAAGACAGCGGTTCGCCAGCTGAAAAAGATGGTGAGTTCGGAACGCATTTACAGTCCGGGTGAGCGCTGGAATGCATTGTGGCATTTGGCGCGTTGGGCGTTTTTTGAAGGGGATTACGAGCAGGCTTTGGAGTTGGCCTTGCAGATGGATAGCGTTGACCCGTCGCGTCGTCTGCGCAAAGAACGAGTGTTGCTGGTTGCTTGTTGTTATCAGGTTTTGGGGAATGTCGACGCTGGCTTACCGCTGATCAATGACTATACCGCCGCTTGCGGTTTTGACCCCGATATCACTTTAGTGCGAGCTAATACGGCAAAAACGCCCAACGCGCCAAATGCC
>JAMCWV010000027.1 GCA_023481025.1 Gammaproteobacteria bacterium | reverse complement strand
TTTTACCGTTTGTCATACGCTTGGTGCGCCAGTGATTCCGGCATAAACTCATGCCGCGGCGTGGTTGCAATCGCTTGCAACACCGCCTCATTGCTAATCCCTACGCTTTGTAATTTTTGTGCGAGCTTGCGCGCAACCCCTTGGTAGTTACTTACTTTCATAACGGTTTGTCTAACCACTCCTGTACTTGTGCTTGATCATCACGGGCAGTCATATCGACCGTTAATGGCGTGATTGATACATAGCCATCGCGCACTGCGGCAAAGTCTGTACCGGGACCATCGTCCCGTTGTGGCCCTACCGGCCCATACCAGAAAATTTCTCGCCCCCAAGGATCGCTTCCTCGCACCATATTTTCTGCCCGATGGCGGCGGCCTAAACGCGTTGTTTTCCAACCCTTAAGTTGCCCATACGGTACATACGGCACATTGACATTCAAGACGAAGTCCGACCGTAAGGGTTGTTTTTTTAACCGCTCAATCAGTTCCGCAACCACTTGTGCGGCTGTTTCGTAATAATCATGGCCGTGCTCAGCCATCGACACTGCAATCGCCGGCAGGCCAACAAAACGCCCTTCAGTTGCAGCCGCAACAGTGCCAGAATAAATCACATCATCGCCCATATTCGGCGCATCGTTAATACCCGAAACAACTAAATCTGGCTGCTCCCCTAACGGCGAATTTGTGCCAATATGAACGCAATCTGTGGGTGTCCCATTCACAGAGAAAAAGCCATTCTCCAATTGCTCTACCCGTAAAGGGTTATGCAAGGTTAGCGAGTTACTCGCCCCCGAACAGTTGCGGTCAGGGGCAATCACCACGACATCCGCAACCTCGACTAACGCCTTATACAAGGCAGATAAACCGGGTGCTCGAACACCATCATCATTACTCAATAGAATTTTCATGGTTTCCCCTTTACTCAAAGCGTGGTGAGGAAAAATCACCTAACTCATGCAGTACACTGGTTGCGAAGCTGCCGCTTGGCAAGGAAAAGCACAACTCAACCTCGT
This sequence comes from Gammaproteobacteria bacterium, assembly GCA_023481025.1. The sequence continues at coordinate 18,375 of JAMCWV010000027.1, read as the reverse complement.
GCTCATTCAGTAGCTGACATTCAGGCTGTTGCAGGCGCAACCAAAGAGAACGACGATCAGGTTTCACTCGGCTTGCCACTAAATCAGCATGCAAGCTTGCGAATTGAGTCGCAATTTCGGTTTCTAACGCCAAAGCCTCATTTTGCGCTGCGCTTTCACCGTCACCCAGCAAAGGCCCACTGACCATAATATCGCCACTGGCAAATCGCGCGTGTATTTCCTCGTCACAGTCGGTAGCCGTGAAAAACGATTGTGAGCCCGTCAAAAAAAAGACATCACCGGCCATTAGGTCGGTACCATGCTGTTGTAGACGACGCTCTAGGTAATGGTTAAACAACCAAGACCGCACCGATGACAATAAAATACTACGTAGATTGCGATCTTTAATCCGCTTACCGGCAAACATCGCCTCAGCTTGCTGAATATTCCCCTGGCCGAAACCAAAGCGTTGCTCGCCATAATAATTTGGCACCCAGTTAGCTATCGCTACGAAGCGTTGGCACAATTCATCGACGTCATTCACCGCAGTTAAACGTATCCGAAATCGATTACTTTTATGCACACCACGACGAAGCTTTTTGTTGCTGCGCACCGCGTTTAATAACTTTACCTGCCCGCCCGCGTAGCGCGGTGAAATCGTAGTTAAATCAGTGGCAAAAATACTCGTCCAATCCGGCTGATTGAGCGCCGGTAATTGGACTGAAAACCATTGCTCTGTCACGGCAAATTTGTCTTTTAGTCCCGAATAACCAACTTCACGGACTGGTACACCGACCGCTTGAGCGATGAACTTGGCAACCTGCTCCGTCGTGAGTTCGGTTTTGCGCACCTGTAACCAGTGGTGCTGGCCTTTCTCATCCGGGATTGGCTCAAACCCGAGTTCTTCAATAACCTCAAAATATTCTGGTTGTGCTTTATATTGACCTTGCAGCTCCGTTTCGCCCGCAAAACGCTGCCATTGCTTACTTTTAATCGTGGTTGTGCCTGTACTCATGGCTGTGCTCCAAGGAGAACCACTGCCATCGCCGCAATGCCTTCCTTACGGCCGGTAAAACCTAGCTCTTCAGTGGTCGTGGCTTTAACATTCACTTGGGCGACACTCACCTCCAGCAACTCAGCAATCCGAGCTCGTATTGCTTGTCGATGTGGATTGATTTTCGGTTTCTGACAAATAACCGTGACATCCAAATTAATCAGGCCAAAACCTCGTTGTTGCACTTCTTGCCAAACGCGTTGTAATAGCTCGCCACTATCTGCGCCTGCATAGGCTGCGTCGTTATCTGGAAACCACACACCAATATCGCCGGCGCCAATTGCACCAAGCATGGCATCGGCAAGGGCATGCAACAGCACATCCCCATCGGAATGAGCGAGCAATCCTTGGTCACAGGGAATGGTAATATTACCCAATTTAATCGGCCCTTCGCCGCCAAATTTATGGACGTCAAAACCTTGACCAATTCGAATAGTCATGCAGAAATTCCTTACTTATCAGTCACCTGCGCAAACGCTGAGTACTGTTTAATGATGCTCAAGCTTCTGGCCGCAAGTAATAGGCAGCCAGTGCTAAATCTTCCGGGTCAGTGACCTTAAACCCAGCACGACTCCCTTGCACTAATACTGGACTAACGCCCATCGCTTCCATCGCTGAACTTTCGTCAGTGACGACAATGTCACTAGCCTGTGCATGGGAAATCGCCGTGAGTAGCTGGCCAAGTTGAAACACTTGTGGCGTTTGCGCCAACCATAATTGCTCACGATCCACGGTTCTTGCTACATGCGAACTATCCTGCCCGTGAGCTAGCTTTACTGTGTCGCGGACTGGGAGCGCTAATAATGCACCACGTTGCGGCTCATTGCTTGCAGCATCAAGAACCCGAGCTAACGCGCTGGCTTGAAGCCCCGGACGTGCAGCATCATGGACCACAACAAACATATCGACAGCGACATGTTGTTGGGTAAGCGCACTGAGAACCGCAACGACCGAATCTGCTCGTGTCGGCCCTCCTTGAGTGATGCGAACTCTGGAGTCATTTGCATAAAGAGAGTGTTGCCACCATTGATCATCGGCATGCAGAGCGACCCAAACCTGCTTGATCCGAGGATCATTAAACAATGCGCCGATACTGTGATCGAGTAATGTTTTGCCGGCGACAACAAGATATTGCTTGGGGATTTCTGCTTCCATGCGTTGACCGATACCTGCAGCAGGTATAACTCCGATCATGAATCATTGTCCTCTTCTATTTTCGGGATTAAGCGAAAAAAGGTTTCTTCAGGTCGCACAAATCCCAATTCATTGCGAGCACGCTCTTCGACTGCCTCTAAGGCCGAGCGTAAATCACGTATATCCGCTTCAATGAGTTGATTGCGCTGGGTCAACGTACTGTTTATCTGCTCTTGACGCGCTAGCTCTTGCTGAAGTTCGCGATAATCACGGACACCATGCTGACCAAACCAAATGCGATACTGCAGCAGCAGTACAATCGCTATCATGATCACGGTTAATACACGCATGTTCGTCTCACTTTCTCAGAGTTTGCACCAATTGCGGTTGTTGCCAATGAATCGTCGTCGACAACAATAAACTACGCAAGTCCAGTGGCAATGGGGCTAGTTTCCCACTTGGCCCCCAACGATGTCCAGCACAGGCTGCTGCTAAAATGTCTTTCGTTGGCTTGAGCAACCAACTTGATTCTGATACTAACGACGCACCAGCCAGTGAAAACCAACCATTGTAGTTAAGATGCACTTTATCTTTAGCGAACGCAAGCTGGTCAATGGTGTCTAGCTGGACACGGTCACATTGGGTCGTGAGATCACGAACCAGAATCGGAATGGGTAATGCCAATTTCGCATGTTTCGTAAGCCACGCGCGCAGTTGCGCCTGCCCCTGTTCGTCGGCTGCCGTCGGCGCGTTCTTTTTTTGCTTATAGAGCCAACAACCACTTTGAATATCCAGCTGCAGGGGGTTATGCGGCTGCTCAGCACTGGCTAGCAGTGCGTAGGCGGTGGATTGGACATAATGTGGGATACTAGCAAGACGCCGCTGCAATGCAGCGGCGCTTTGTTGATAACGAGGGTCTTGGCTGCGTGCTAAAAACGACAATTCAACCTCATACAGTGCATTACAAAGCTCTGTATAATGTTGGCTCGCAGTAAACTGCGAGAAAATTGCCGTTTGGCTCGCCATTGGCTGAACCCTACTGACCTTTGACTTCTTTCAGCCCACGGTAAGCAACATCACCGAGTTGCGCTTCAATACGCAGCAACTGGTTATACTTTGCAACCCGATCAGAGCGGCACAAACTACCTGTTTTGATCTGGCCTGCCGCTGTACCGACTGCTAAATCAGCAATAGTCGCGTCTTCAGTTTCGCCAGAACGGTGCGAAATAACCGCAGTGAAACCAGCTTCACGGGCCATGCGAATAGCATTTAAGGTTTCGGTTAAGCTGCCAATCTGATTGAACTTAATCAAGATTGAATTACCAATGCCTTCGCTAATGCCGCGTTGTAGGATCTTAGTGTTGGTCACAAATAAATCGTCACCGACTAACTGCACTCGATCACCCAACTTCTCGGTCAATACTTTCCAACCCGCCCAGTCACTCTCGTCAAGACCATCTTCAATGGACACAATTGGATAACGCGCAGATAAGTCAGCTAGGTAGTCTGCAAAGCCTTCTGCATCAAAGCTCTTTCCTTCGCCACTGAGGTGATATTTGCCGTCACGATAGAATTCAGATGCCGCACAATCAAGTGCTAAGGTCACGTCTTTACCTAATTGGTAACCAGCGTTTTTCACTGCTTCAGAAATCACAGCCAAGGCTTCTTCGTTTGACGCTAAGTTTGGCGCAAAACCACCCTCATCACCTACTGCTGTGCTTAAACCGCGTGCTTTTAATACCGCTTTGAGGGCATGGAAAATTTCTGCGCCCACACGCAAGCCTTCGGCAAAGCTTTTCGCCGCGACCGGTTGCACCATAAACTCTTGAATATCGACGTTGTTATCTGCGTGCTCACCACCATTGAGGATATTCATCATCGGTAATGGCATGCTGTACTCGCCCGGTGTGCCGTTCAAATCAGCAATGTGTTCGAACAACTCAACGCCTTTGCTTGCGGCCGCCGCTTTCGCAACTGCGAGCGATACCGCTAAGATAGCATTGGCACCCAGTTTTTCTTTATTTTCCGTGCCGTCTAATTTCAGCATGGTGTTATCGATGGCTTCTTGGTTCACCGCAGACATACCTAACAGTGCTGTCGCAATGGCGCCATTAATATTAGCAACAGCGTTTAATACGCCTTTGCCTAAATAACGACCAGCGTCGCCGTCGCGTAACTCTAGTGCTTCGCGGCTGCCTGTTGAAGCACCACTTGGCGCTGCAGCACGACCCATGCTGCCATCATCAAGATATACATCTGCTTCGACCGTCGGGTTACCGCGTGAATCCATAATCTCGCGGCCAATAACTTTTACAATCTTGCTCATTTTTTAATCCTTCAATTATTCGCTGATTGGCTATTCAATGCGCTTGCTGTGCGATTCTGTTGTTGGTAATCACGCGCGGCCTCAATAAAGCTTTCAAATAAACGATGGCCATCGCGCGGTGTCGAGGTGAATTCCGGGTGGAATTGCACCGCCACAAACCACGGGTGATCAGCGATTTCAATGGTTTCCACCAAACGTTTGTCCGCTGACAAGCCCGCGAAAGTTAATCCAGCTTCACTGAGCTGCTCGCGGAAATTGTTATTCACCTCATAGCGGTGACGATGGCGCTCTTCAATCGTTTCTGCATCATAAATGGCGCGAATTTTTGTGTCTGGCAATAAATGACATTGCTGGGCACCCAAGCGCATGGTTCCACCGAGATCCGAACCAGAATCACGAATTTCCTTTTGGCCATTCTCGTCCATCCACTCAGTAATCAAGCCCACCACTGGATGCGTTGTATGCTCGTTAAATTCTGTGCTATTTGCGTCTTCAAGACCAGCAACATGACGGGCATATTCGATTAAGGCCACTTGCATACCCAAGCAGATTCCCAAGTAAGGCACGTTATTTTCTCGCGCCCATTGGGCGGCCATGATTTTGCCTTCAATCCCACGACCACCAAAACCGCCTGGTACGAGGATTGCGTCAACACCTGCAAGCTTCGAAACCCCTTTGGTTTCGACATCTTGAGAGTCGATATAGCGGATATTCACGGTCACGCGGTTATGTAAACCAGCATGCGAGAGCGCCTCATTGACCGACTTATATGCGTCTGGCAATTCTACGTATTTACCCACAAAACCAATGGTGACCTCACCGACTGGATTCGATTCTAAATAAAGAACTTTTTCCCATTCGCTCAAATCAGCTTCTGGACACTCAATTCCAAACCGCTCGAGCACTAAGTCATCAATACCCTGTGATTTCAATATTGCAGGGATCTTGTAGATGCTCGGTACATCCTTCAACGAAATAACCGCTCGTTCAGTGACATTGGTAAACAGCGCAATTTTAGCCCGTTCATTGGCTGGAATGGTCCGGTCAGAACGACAAATCAAAATATCCGGCTGAATACCGAGTGATCGTAATTCTTTAACCGAATGCTGAGTCGGCTTGGTTTTCACTTCACCAGCAGCACCTAAGAATGGCACTAACGTCAGGTGAATAAAGAGCGTCCGATGACGGCCAACTTCTGCCGATAACTGACGGATCGCTTCCAAGAAAGGTTGTGACTCAATATCACCCACTGTGCCACCAATCTCAATCAGGGCAATATCATTGCCCTCAGCGCCATCGATAATACGGCGTTTAATTTCGTTGGTGATGTGCGGGATAACTTGAATAGTCGCACCGAGGTAGTCACCGCGACGTTCGCGGCGAATCACGTCTTCATAAACGCGGCCGGTGGTAAAGTTGTTTTTCTTAGTCATGCGGGCGCGAATGAAGCGCTCATAATGACCAAGGTCGAGGTCGGTTTCAGCGCCGTCACAAGTGACAAACACTTCGCCATGCTGAATGGGGCTCATGGTGCCTGGATCCACGTTGATATATGGGTCCAGTTTCATGATGGTTACTTTGAGTCCGCGCGCTTCTAGAATCGAAGCTAACGAAGCCGCCGCAATACCTTTCCCCAGCGAAGAAACTACACCGCCGGTTACAAAAATATATTTAGTCGCCATGCAAAACCTGCTGCGTCAGGGTAAATGAATCGTGGAAAAGGAACTTAAGACGGGAAAACAGTATACCCGAGCATTGCCCTGCCGGCAATCAAGAAAGTTCCTGTTTTGCTTGTTGCCAGAGTAATTCGAGCTCATGTAAGGGCTCCTCGGCAATTTCGCGCTGCTGAGTTGCCGCGATACTCTCAACGCGCCGAAATCGCCGCATGAACTTTTGATTCGCTCGCCCTAGCGCGGTCTCTGGGTTTACTTTCGCGTGTCGTGCTAAATTCACCACAGCAAATAACAGGTCGCCGATTTCATCTTCGATGCGATCTTGCACCGCACTCTCAGTCGCACTGGACTGCGCATTCGCAAATTCCGTCAATTCCGCCGCAACTTCATCAAGCTCTTCATGGACTTTACCGATGACCTGCTCGGCATTGTCCCAATCGAAGCCCACCGCTGCACAACGCTTCTGTATTTTCATCGCTTGCAACAAGGCCGGTAAATTTTGCGGAACATCGGCAAAAACACTGCTATCCTCGGCCTTTTCAGCTCGTTCTTGGCGTTTAATTTGCTCCCACTGGCGGAGAACTTCACTCGCATCTTCGGCTTGGCCATCCGCAAATACATGCGGGTGTCGGCGCACGAGTTTGTCACTCACGGCCGCCGCAATACTGTCAAAATCAAATTCGCCATTTTCCTCCGCCAAGCGCGCATAAAAAACCACTTGAAATAATAAATCGCCGAGCTCGTCTTGAATTGCCTCTGAATCGCCGGCTTGAATTGCCGCAGCAACTTCGTAGGCTTCTTCAATCGTATGGGGAATTAAACTCTGCATGGTTTGTTGCAAATCCCATGGGCAACCGCCGTCGGGATTACGTAGTGCAGCCATAATCGTCAATAGCCGTTGAGTTTGACTCAAAGCTAGTTTGTTTGGCTCTGCGGCTACACTTGCAGATGGATACGTGTTTGTCGGTTCGGCAGCTCGGCTCATCGTTCTTCCTAAAACTTTTCGGTACTCATTCTGCGCGGCTATTTGCGTTTCGCGCTACGAACGTGACTCACTTGCTGAATTCGCGCCAGCAATCGCTGTACGTCACTGTTATGGCGTACCATAATCTCCAGCTCAATCACGACTTGCATGGAATCTTTATCCATACGCGTGGCAACCTGATTCACATTTACTTTTTCGTGACTCAAAATACTAGTGATGTCGTGTAATAAACCCGAGCGATCATCGGCAACAATCACGAGTTGCGCTGCATAACGCGGCTGTTGTTGGTCTTCAACCCAATCCACTTCAATCCCCCGGGCAGGGTTCTGTTCAAGCAAATGATGCAGCTGTTCACAATCTTGATGATGCACCGACACCCCGCGTCCTTGAGTGATATACCCCATAATCGGGTCACCGGGAAGCGGTTGACAGCAACGAGCATAGTTCATCATTAAGTTACCAATCCCAGCAACTTTAACCCCTTCACGCTGTTTTCCTGCTCTCGCCGGTGAACGCTTTCTAGTGGTTAGCTTTTCCAATTCATCCAACGGCGTTTCACTCGGGCCGCGAACGAAGTTTACCACTTGGTGTAAGCGCACATCTCCAGCGCCAATAGCCGCCAACAAATCGTCCATGTGGCTCATATTGAAGCGTTCAACCGCACCTTGGGCATCTTGCAATGTTAACTTATGCTTATGTAGCTCTTGTTCCAGTAACTCGCGGCCGGTAACAATATTGTGCTCTCGATCAAATTTCTTGAAATACGCTTGAACCTTACTTCGCGCGCGGGCCGACTTTAAGTAGCCAAGCGTTGGGTTCACCCAATCGCGTTTGGGATTAGGCTCTTTTTGAGTCAGGATTTCTACTCGTTCGCCATTGCCGAGCTCATAAGTGAACGGCACAATTCGGCCGTCGACCTTGGCACCAATACAGCGGTGGCCGACTTGCGAGTGGATATAATAAGCAAAATCGAGTGGTGTCGACCCCATGGGAAGGTCAATGACGTCGCCTTTCGGGGTAAAAACATACACGCGATCTTCGAAGACTTGACTACGAATTTCTTGAACCAGCTCTTCGTTCTCGGCCATATCCTCATGCCATGCCAACAGCTTACGCAACCAAGAGATTTTTTCTTCATAGCCTTGCGAGCGCCCGCTTGACTGCCCTTCTTTATATACCCAGTGCGCGGCAACGCCGAGTTCGGCATCATCGTGCATTTGCTCAGAGCGAATTTGAATTTCAACGTTCTTCTGTTCTGGGCCAATCACTACAGTATGAATCGATTGATAGCCATTGGCTTTTGGAGTCGCCACATAGTCATCAAATTCCGACGCCAAATGGCGCCACATACTGTGTACAATTCCAAGGGCGGCATAACAATCTTTAAGCGACTGCGTAATAATTCGTACCGCGCGAATATCGAACAGCTCATCAAACTGCAGATTTTTCTTCTGCATCTTCTTCCAAATACTGAAGATATGTTTGGGACGCCCATACACTTTGGCATTGACCTGCTGACTGTCGAGCGCTTCTTGTAAGCCAGTCACAAAGGTTTCGATATATTGCTCACGTTGCCAACGCTTTTCATCGAGCTGGCGCGCAATTGCCATGTATATATCGGGGTGTAAATAGCGAAATGCGAGATCTTCGAGTTCCCATTTTAGTTGCCCAACCCCTAAGCGATTGGCGAGCGGCGCGTAGATTTCACTACACTCCTTGGCGGTGAGAACCCGAGTTTCTTCGTCAAGGTTTTTCACTTGCCGCAGGTAGCAGACTCGCTCGGCAAGTTTCAAGAGGACAGCACGTACATCTTCAACCATGGCCAATAGCATGCGCCGCACCGCATCGATCTGGGCTTCACCAGGTTTACCATGGCGGAAATGTTGTAATTCACTGATGCTTTGCATTTGCTGCACGGTTACTACAAGGTGTGCGATTTCTGCATCCAGATGTTTTTCTAGCCACTCTTCGTCGACTAAGTGGGCTTCAAAAAACGGAACGGTCAGTGCGGCCAATAATCCTTTGCGATCGAGCTTGAGCTCAGCCAGAATCTCGACCATTTCTTGCCCTTTTAAAAGCAAGGTGTCGCCGTCGGTTGAACAAAGAGGGGTAAGCGTTGCGGCTAACTCCGCGAGCTCCGTGCGGATTTCAGGTTGCATAATGTCTTCCAGCCAGTTTTCTGGCTGCGAACCTTTGCGATCTACATGTACGTTACGAACCTGAACCATAACTCCTCCCTACTATGGCGAATCACTATGTCGAGCAAGGCACTGATGCGAGCGTCTGCTCTGAATCTAAAGCCCCTCTAGAATGACAAACGCTTGGGCATAATCAACTTCATCACTGAGTGATACGTGTGCTTGTGTCACACCCAGTGAACTTGCTAATGCTAAAGCTTGTGCACTAAAACTCAGAACTGGTCGACCTAACTCATTATTGCTAATTTCAATATGCTGCCAACTTAAGCCATTTTGCAAACCAGTGCCAAGTGCTTTTAACGCTGCTTCCTTGGCGGCAAAACGTTTCGCCAAATAACGCTCTGGTTGTTTTGCTGCGGCCATCAACGCTTGTTCATTGGCTGTCAACAAACGTTTTGCTAACGCAGGCTGACGTGTGAGCGCTTGCCGAATTCTGGCAATTTCAACAATGTCCGTGCCGACTCCTACGATGGCCACTGCGACTTACCGAGCGCCAATCAAAATAGCTTTCATATCACGTACCGCGTCGGCCAAGCCGCTAAATACCGCTCGAGCAATAATCGCGTGACCAATGTTCAGTTCATAAATTTCCGGAATGGCCGCGATCGGTTGGGTATTATGATAGTGCAAACCATGACCGGCATTAACCGTCAAACCTAAGCTTGCCGCATACGCCGCGCCCTCTTGGAGCTGCCGCAGTGCTTGCGCTTGCTCGGCACCTCTGGTTTCCGAGTAATGCCCCGTATGTAACTCAATAAACGGCGCTCCGACTTCATGCGCGGCCTCAATCTGACGTTTATCGGCATCAATAAATAACGACACCCAAATACCGGCGTCATTCAACTCAGCGACAACGTCTTTGCTCCGAGCTAATTGATCCGCGACGTTGAGGCCACCCTCAGTGGTCAACTCTTCACGTTTTTCTGGCACTAGGCAGACGAATTCAGGTTGCGTTGCTTTGGCAATGGCAATCATTTCTGCGGTCATTGCCATTTCTAAATTCATCCGCGTTTGGATCGTTTCCGCGAGTAAGCGCACATCACGATCGGTGATATGGCGGCGGTCTTCCCGCAAATGAATGGTAATACCATCAGCACCAGCCTGCTCGGCAATCGCCGCAGCTTGCACCGGTTCAGGATAAGCAACACCGCGAGCATTCCGTAGGGTTGCGATATGGTCAATGTTTACACCTAAAAGAACAGGATTCATTCATGTGCCTCTTGCTTAGAATTGGTGACTTGCTGTTTGAGTACCGCGGCAATCAATGCCCGGCTCTGCAGCGGCTTTGCGCCAAGATACGGTTGCAGTGCGACGCGCATTAATCGTTTCAGTTGCTGTAATAATGCCAGATCTAACTGCTGAAAGTCTGCTAATTGTCGAATTTCTTGACCAGAAAGAACAACCTGCTGATTTGACTCACTTACGCCGTGCTCGCGCACAAAGCCAACGGTGGGGACAAATCGGTAAATTGCTTTGGGTTCAATGGCATCGCCCTGCTCCGCGTCTTGGGTAAAGGAGAAGTCGTGACCGAGCTGCTCTAACAAAATCAGCTCAAACTTGCGTAATACCGGTTCAATCAGTGTTTCCCGTTGCAGCAACATTAACGTATGTCGATAGGCGGCAAATAATTCAGGCAGTTCTGTATCATTGGGGAGTAAACGCTGGAGTAATTCATTCACGTATAAGCCGCTATACATAGCGAGGTGCGTTAACGGAATGATTTCTTGCAGATCGGCCCGCTTCAAGGTTTTAACCTCACCGCGACCGCTAATGTCGATGTCAATCAGTTGGAACGGCTGCAACACCGCCCGTAAACTACTTGTAGTACGGCGTGCAGAGCGGGCAATACAGCGAAATCGCCCTGCATCTGCACTGAATACGTCAATCAGTAATCCATGTTCCTGCCATGGCCAACGATGCAGGACGATGGCTTGCACGGTTATTCCTCACCGTAACCTAAGCTGCGTAAGGCGCGTTCGTCATCCGCCCAACCCGACTTCACTTTCACCCACAGCTGCAGGTTAACCTGTGCATCGATAAGCTTTTCAATATCGCGACGCGCTTCGGCACCAATGGTTTTCAGTTTGCTGCCTTTGTTCCCAATCACCATCCGCTTCTGGCCTTCGCGTTCCACCAAAATCAACGCATGAACATGGACGACCCCGTTATCGCCCGTTTCGTATTTTTCGATTTCAACTGTCGTGGAATATGGCAACTCATCGCCGGTATAGCGCATCAGCTTTTCCCGCACAATTTCAGCAGCCATAAATCGAACTGAGCGATCGGTCACGTGATCCGCAGGGTAAAAATGAATCCCTGGACGTAAATAGGTGCGCACCATTGCTTTCAACTTTGGCATCTGTTCTGGCGAAAGCGCCGTCAGCGGCATAATTTCTTTAAACGGATATTCACTGTTCAGGCGTTGAATATGCGGTAATAATTTACCTTTATCTTTGACCTGATCAATCTTATTAATAATCAACATCGCCGGACGTTCTGCGCGCTTAATTTTAGTCAGCACCATCTCGTCATCTTCGGTCCAATGCGTGCCTTCCACAACAAACAAAACCAAATCGACGTCGCCGATCGACGAGCTCGCGGCCCGATTCATTAATCGGTTAATTGCGCGTTTCTCGTCTTTATGCAGACCTGGTGTGTCGACATAAATCGTTTGATACGGACCTTCAGTGTCAATGCCGAGGATACGGTGGCGTGTTGTTTGCGCTTTTCTGGAAGTAATACTAACTTTCTGACCCAGTAACTGATTCAACAAGGTCGATTTACCTACATTCGGGCGCCCGACAATGGCGACAAAGCCATTGAAGGTTTCATCATTGCTGCCACGTTCTTGAGCGAAAAACTCATCTAAATTCATCTTAATTCCTTGCCTTCTGGCAATGCTGCAAGCTTTTGAATAGCTTCAGCTGCTGCGGCTTGCTCCGCTTTACGCCGACTTGTCCCAACCGCAATCACAGGCTGTTCAAGAGGCGCTACCGAGCAGCTCACTGAAAACTTTTGGTTATGTGCCTGACCGGTTGTGGCCAGCACTTCATAAACGGGTAAATCAAATTGCCGGCCTTGCAAATACTCCTGCAAACGCGTTTTCGGGTCCTTTTGATTATTCCCTGGCTGAATCTCTTCCAACAGCGGTTCAAACCAAGCGCGGACAATACATTGCGCCACGGTAATATCACTGTCGAGAAAAATTGCGCCAATAATTCCTTCAACCGCATCCGATAAAATCGAGTCACGACGGTAGCCGCCGCTTTTGAGCTCCCCTGGACCTAACTGTAAAAACGGGCCAAGCTCGAACTGTCGCGCAATTTTCGCTAACATCTGGCCACAAACTAAGGTCGCCCGCATCCGGCTGAGCTCCCCTTCTGGGGATTTCGGGAATCGGTGATACAAAGCCTCCGCAATCACCACAGAAAGAATCGAGTCGCCAAGAAACTCCAAGCGCTCATAATGTCTGTCATTGGCACTGCGGTGAGTTAACGCTTGGACTAATAAATCGCGATTATTAAACGTGTAACCAATTCGCTTTTCAATTTTCTTAAAGTCGGTTGCTGTTAAACTCACTGAATTCTCCCTAAACGATCGAAGCGAATGCGACTCGGCACCCAGCTCGGCAACCAACTGTCAGAACTCCGTTCAAACTCCAAACTCAACCACACAAATACGGCACGGCCAACTAATAAGTCTTCGTTCACCATTCCCCAGTAGCGCGAGTCAAGTGAGTTATCACGATTATCGCCAACGAAGAAATAATGCCCTTCCGGCACGTCCCATTGAATCCCTTGCGGAACGATATTCCGCGACGGATCGATGAGAATTTCATAGTCACTCTCACTGCTGGTTTCGCGATAGCGTTGCAGTGGCGTATTTTGGCGATAAAAGTCGCCACTCGTGATTAACTCTTGTCTGAGCTCAATCCGTTCAATACCATCACACTGCTGAAAACATGCAGGTTGTACATAAAACGTTTTGTCCTGATAGACGACACGGTCACCCGGCAAGCCAATGACTCGTTTAATATAGTCAACTTCTGGGTCAATCGGGTATTTAAAGACGGCAACATCCCCGCGCTCAGGCCGACCTGTATTGAGAAACTCATGGCGCTGAATTGGGTCACGCAAACCGTAGCGGAATTTTTCGACGAGAATGAAGTCACCAACGAGCAAGGTTGGCAACATCGAGCCCGACGGAATTCGAAATGGTTCATACACAAACGAGCGGAGAACTAAAATGACAAGCAGCACTGGAAACGCTGCCTGCGAGAAATCAGCCAAAGCCGATTGCGGCGCTAGGCGTTGAGCCGCTTCCTCGTCTAGTTTCACCCCAGCTTGTTGCTCTGCCGTCGCAATCTTTTCTTGGCGCTTCGGCTTCCAGAGCCAATGGTCAATTGCCCAAATAATGCCGGTAAGCACAGTGGCAATGACCAAAACTAAGGAGAAATAATAGGTTGTCATCAGCTCTTCCCTTTAAAGTGAAAACCCGGCTTGTTCGAACCGGGTTAAGTCACGCTTATTTACCCGTTTTTAGAACGGCTAAAAACGCTTCTTGCGGAACTTCCACGTTTCCTAGCTGTTTCATCCGCTTCTTACCTTCTTTCTGCTTCTGTAACAGCTTTTTCTTCCGGCTCACATCACCACCGTAACACTTGGCGGTCACGTTTTTGCGTAATTGTTTCACGGTACTACGAGCAATAACGTGGTTACCAATGGCAGCCTGAATCGCAATATCGAACATCTGTCGTGGAATCAGCTCGCGCATTTTGTCGACCACTTCACGGCCCCGATATTGGGCTTGGCTGCGGTGAAGAATCATGGCTAAGGCGTCAACGCGTTCGCCGTTAATCATGATATCTACGCGCACCATGTCAGATTCTTCAAAACGCTTAAAGTGGTAGTCAAGCGATGCGTAACCGCGACTGGTTGACTTTAAACGATCAAAGAAGTCCATGACCACTTCGGCCATCGGAATTTCATAGGTTAATGCAACTTGTTTCCCGTGATACACCATATTGGTTTGCGTACCGCGCTTTTCAATACAGAGCGTAATGACATTACCCACATGCTCTTGTGGCACAAGAATGTTGGCTTCAACGATTGGCTCATAAATCGCTTGAATATCATTCACCGCTGGCAGGTACGCCGGATTGTCCACCATGCGGGTTTCCCCTTTGGTGGTTTCAACTTTATACACAACCGTTGGTGCCGTAGTGATTAAGTCGATATCGTATTCACGTTCCAAGCGCTCTTGAATGATCTCCATGTGCAACATGCCTAGGAAACCACAACGGAAACCAAAGCCTAAAGCACCCGAGTTCTCTGGCTCAAAGAACAACGAGGCATCGTTCAAACTCAGTTTGTCCAAGGCATCGCGGAAACTTTCATAGTCGTCAGATGAAATTGGGAACATGCCCGCATAAACCTGCGGCTGTACTTTCTTAAAGCCCGGGACTGGCTTCTCGGCTGGACGCTTCGCATGAGTCAGCGTATCACCCACTGGTGCACCGTGAATCTCTTTAATACCCGCGATGACGTAGCCTACTTCACCGGCACGTAACACACCGGTATCAACCTGTTTCGGCGTAAAAATACCAACTTTATCGACAATATGATCTTGCCCCGTCGACATGACTTTCATTTTTTCGCCAGAACGCAATACACCTTGTTTGATCCGGACTAAAGAAACAACACCTTGGTAGTTGTCAAACCAAGAGTCCATGATCAGAGCGCGCAATGGCGCGTCATCATCCGCATCAGCGGGCGGCGGTGGAATTTGTTTGACGATTTGTTCGAGTACATCTTCAATACCAACACCGGTTTTCGCTGAACAACGAACTGCGTCGATGGCTTGAATACCAACAATGTCTTCAATCTCTTGGGCAACGCGTTCAGGTTCAGCTTGCGGTAAATCGATTTTATTGAGGACCGGAACCACTTCAAGATCCATCTCAATAGCGGTATAGCAGTTAGCCAATGTTTGCGCTTCAACACCTTGGCCGGCGTCGACCACAAGCAGCGCTCCTTCACAACCCGCTAAGCTGCGCGAAACTTCATAGGAAAAATCAACGTGACCCGGGGTATCGATGAAGTTTAACTGATATCGTTCACCGTCTTTGGCGTTGTAGAAAAGAGTCACACTTTGAGCTTTAATCGTAATGCCACGTTCGCGCTCAATATCCATCGAGTCGAGCACTTGCGCCGACATTTCACGATCAGTTAACCCACCACAGAATTGAATCAACCGATCGGATAACGTTGATTTACCATGGTCAATGTGCGCAATAATTGAAAAGTTGCGAATATTTTTCTTCGGAATGCCAGCTTGGCTCATGTACACCTCAATTTCCGGTCAGCCAGCAACATGCTGTGACTATTTCCCGTTCGTAAGGGCCGAATTTTACTTTTTTTAGCGCCGATTAACAACGAAAGCCGCTCGCTCGCCACAGAAAATAACCAATGAGATAGATAATTTGCATTATTTTGCAGAATCGAGTGCAGAATTTGATTCAAGGAGATTCACTTGCAGCAGTTTTTGAACCCGTGCATCGCGGCCACGTAACCAACGCCGCAATTGCCAAAAACTTGTGGCAAAAGCCATAAGCGCCAGCGCAATGGACGCGCCTTCATGACTCGGTACTAGCCAATGACCTAACCATGCACCAGCGAATAAGCTGACTAACGGAATTAAATAGATCAGCACCGAAAATTGCATCATGGCTTTTTCTGGGAGTAATAGTTCAACTTGGCTACCCACTGCGGGCGGTTGTTCCATCCACACCTCGAGCAAACCGCGGCGATTCGGTAGTGCTTTCGCTAATACCCCGGCACCACACACATTTTGCTGCTGACAGCCACCACAACCACTTTGCAAGTGCGTTTGAATGGTAGCCCATTGGCCTTTAACTTGAACGACTTCGCCAAGTTCGCGAATCATGGTGAGTCCTTAAACAAACAAAAACGAAGAGCGACGCACTTTTGCGTGCCTTAGCGTCGAACCGAAAGCGCAATCCGTTGTAAGGTCGCCATGGGCACGCGGCCCACTGCGGTCACCGTATAGTTCTGATGTTGATGACTATAGAGCGAGTCAAGACCTTCATAAGACAGAGAGCTTGCGGCTTTAGGATCTTCACTAATATAGATTGAAATACGGGTCATTCCATCGGAATACAGAAAATAATCAGCTGCGATCCCCGTCATCGGCAGTTGATGATGATTTGCACGAATTTGTTTAAATCCAACTGGCATCCAGTTTTTCTGCCAAGCATGGCGCACTGGCGTTTGGTTTACTTCGTCACGTGCCAAAGGCGGCAGCCCCATTGCTTTAACCTGCAACAAATCGGGATTGATCTCTTCTGACAATTCCATCGAAGTAATTTGAATTTGTTCTAAAATATCACCGCTGGGCGACACGGTCGCAACACGCAGCAACATCCCCGTTTCCCGGTCTAACCAAATCGAATAGCCAAATCGTTCTTGATCACGAGGCACAAGCCTGACATGCACTGCGGGTCGGTCAATCACCCGCGCACCCCCCATAGCAACTGCGTTATAAGATTCAGCCAGCTCCGCGTAATCGTTATAGAAACCCAAAGGAATTGGTCCAAACAAGCTTCTGGCACGAACACTGTAAGGTGAAATCATGGGATGAAAATAAGAAACGCGTTGTGCTCGGCGGACAATATGAATTTCTGGTCCGTTGAGGCTGTACAGTACTTCTAAATTTTGACCATCGTCACTTTGCCCATGCAGCCAACGAAAGAGCTCGACGCGTTGGCCCTGAACATGCACAAGGGAGGCACTAAAATTATGATTCTGTAGGGCGTGCTGCATCCGCTCAAACCACATCTGGCCATCCAGTGCAACGGATTGTGCAGGCATACT
Organism: Gammaproteobacteria bacterium; assembly: GCA_023481025.1. The sequence continues at coordinate 1,134 of JAMCWV010000027.1, read as the reverse complement.
CGTTGGGTCTTGAGCAGGCAATGGGGCCACTGAAGGGTCAGTGCTCGCTGCATCAATGTGCACCGCTGAGTCAGTTGCAAGTGGTTCAGCGTCAACCAGTTTCCACAGCGCAGCGTGCGCTGGCAGTGACAGAACAATCAATGCACTCACACTGATCAAGCCGGTGAGAAACCATGCGCGACTAGCTACCACTGCGCTGACCCAGTTTTTCATAAATACTTAAGGATCCTGTCTATCAATGACTTCCGTCACTTCCACTTCTTCTTGCTGGCTCAACTGCAGTTGCTGTTGATGATCCATAAAGAATGACTGCAGTAGCCGGCGTTCAAAATCCGCATCCACCGCATTCGCTGCGTTGTTTTCCTGATTTGGCGAATGAACCGTGTTAAAGCTGACTGGATTAATCACACCACCAAATGGCATGGTCTCCAATACGGGATTCGTCCGAGTCGGTGTATCTGTCGGTAAACTGCCATCATCAATTGGCTGCAAGTTTTGCACACCAATAATTGCGACAACCGCGACACTCGCTGCGACAGCAACATTTGCTGCTGGTCGCAACCAATTCCGACCTGTTGCCCACGCGGCTAACCGTGACCACGCTGAACGTTGTGGTTGTTGCGCAAACTGAGACTCACCGGCAACTGCCGCCGCCACCGCTGCAGAAATATCAGCAGCGTGACCAGATTGTGCTTCACCACGAATCACCGCGCTAGCTAGCTGGTAGCGATACCAACGTTCGCGCTGGGCAGCATGCTCTACTAGGTCTTGCATGGCGTCCTTATCGAGTTGTCCATCCATCAAAGCTGAGAGCTTCTCGTGCTGGTGTTCTGTCATCTGAGCGTATCCTCAATTCACTTAATATTGTTCCAAGAGCGGTTGGATTGCCTTGTCGATGGCTTCCCGCGCCCGGAAAATTCGAGAACGAACTGTTCCAATTGGACAGTCCATGGTAACCGCGATTTCTTCATACCCCATTCCGTCTAACTCACGCAGCGTAATCGCTTGCTTTAAGTCATCTGGCAAAGCATCAATCGCCGCCATTACCGTTCGCTTCAACTCATCGGACAACAACATGCCTTCGGGCGAAGCTATATCCTTCAGACCATGTCCATTATCTAAAAATTCCGCATC
>JAMCWV010000021.1 GCA_023481025.1 Gammaproteobacteria bacterium | reverse complement strand
ACAGGCTGAGGCTTTGTCTGACTAACTAACGAATTAACCTTCAGGATTCAGCTTGTCTTCGGTGCGCAGCTCAAAGTCGCTCGCGTCGTGACGTTCGCGAAGCTGACTGGAGGGTTCGCCCCAGGCTTTGTTGATCATGCGTCCGCGCTGCACGGCAGGACGAGAGGCGATTTTCTCTGCCCATCGTTGCACGTGTGTGTAGGTCGAGGCGTCGAGGAACTTTGCTGCTTCATACACCTCATTGCGAACAAGGGCGCCATACCAAGGCCAAATCGCCATGTCGGCAATGGTGTATTCGCCACCGGCGACATATTTATGCTGAGCAAGCTGTTTATCCAGCACATCGAGCTGGCGCTTTACTTCCATGGTGTAACGGTTAATCGGGTATTCATATTTCTCTGGCGCATAGGCATAGAAATGTCCGAAGCCACCACCAAGAATCGGCGCACTCGCCATTTGCCAGAACAGCCAGTTTAAACATTCCGTTCGGCCGGCTGGGGATTTTGGTATGAACTGATCGAATTTCTCCGCTAGATAGAGCATCATCGAGCCCGATTCAAACAAGCGAGTCGGTGGATTCGTACTGTTATCCACCATCGCCGGTATTTTTGAATTCGGATTAACTGCAACAAAGCCAGAACTAAACTGCTCGCCTTCCATGATATTGATCAGCCAAGCGTCGTATTCTGCGGCGTGAACGCCAGCAGCAAGCAGCTCTTCTAAGAGAATCGTAACCTTGACCCCATTCGGTGTGGCAAGCGAGTAGAGTTGCAACGGGTGCTTACCAACCGGTAATTCGCGCTCATGGGTGGCACCCGATATCGGGCGGTTAATATTGGCAAACTTGCCTCCATTGCCTTGCTCCCATTGCCAAACTTTCGGGGGGGTATAGGTGTTTTCGGACATAAGCGACCTCGTGGTGAAGAAATGAATGAATTGATGCTGCCATAGCTTCAATACGAAGGCTATCGTACAATGGTTGTATATCGATATCTTTAATGAAAAAGGCCGTTTGTGTTTAAAAGAATTGAGTCTATTCCTCGCCGCTACCGTTTTATTTTTCTCCTCGCTTTATTCGTTATGACCCACCTGATTTGGGGGACGGAAATGCTCCGTTATTTTGGTGGCTGGACTTTGCTGATGTTTATCATGTTTCCGGAAACCTTAATCACCAAAATACCGGCAGATAAAACCAAAAACATGTTGCGTTTACTCAGCCGCGAAGACGACCGTTTGCGGGTCGGTATGGAACAAGTTGCGTTGACGGTGGTGAAAAAAGTAGCGCTCAGTGAATACAACGACAAATACGCCATGTTGTCGTTTCCGTATACGGGGAAAATTAGCTCGAATTATGTTTTTCCATTGGAGCAACTAAACGACGTACGCGCTTGGTTTCAAACGCATACGCCGGAATTGGAAATTATTACTTAAATCGCGTTACAAGGTAATTTTCAGATGTTGATTGGTCGAGTCAGGGTCGAGCTTCCAGCCTGCAGGTGATCGAATGATCGATTGCCCAAACCTTAGCTCCAAATCATGCATAATGCGTAAATCTTCGCGAGTCGTCAGCGGCGATTGACTCCAGATACTATACGTCACTTCGCGCCCCTGGATGTTTCGCACATCGGCAAGTACAGGTGCGTTGCGAACATCAATCGCGATATCGCCTAACGTTAATTGGAACGTTTCTGCGTTGGGCAAGAAAATCAAGTTGACCTCAAGTTGATGGAAGCCCTCGTCGCCACCAGAAAAGGACATGGGTAACTCGAGGCGGCCGTCGGTCATCGGGACATGAACCGTGATATCTAACCGATAAGGGTGAGAAGCTTGAATGTCAGCTAGCGTGATAACTTCTGACTCGGTCGTTTGCACGTGAGCGATGTAGTCGGAAAAGTTGACTTGAGTGAGAATGTCATTGAAGCGAGCCAGCGCGTCCTCTGTCGAGATAGCAAATGTTTGTATGGCGAGATCGAACGGCGTTTTACCCTGCTCAATGGCTTGGCGCCAGAGCGCATCTTCAGCCGAAAAGTCATTCACAAGGTCGGTTAACAGAGCGCCGGTAATATAGGCCGAAGTTCGTAAGGCATGCGTGGATTCAAAGTGACCTGCGAAATTGTTGAAAAAACTGTCCATGCTTGCCCGGTACTCATCGGCAAAGCTGGAGCGGATACCCACCCAATGCGCAGTTCCTTCGATGCGTTCGACATCACCAAGATAATCGGCGGCTTCAGAGGTGATGACTTTGCCGAGCGCCACGCGAACGATGAGCCAATTGTGAATATCCTCAAGCTCACGACTGGTATGCGCTTGTTGAGCCAGTGCAAGCTGTAATGCCAGCAGGGCACGATGGGTGGTTTCATCAAGATGCTTCGGGTCAAGGAACTCAGCCCGACCTCGGTCTGCAAATGAATTTCGTTGATAACCATGAAACGCTTCATGCAATAAGGTATCACGGTGATCTGCAATCGCGCTTTCGTCGTCGCTGAGACGAATGGCCGTGGCATATTGATCATTAGGTAGCGGGTACTGAATATAGAAGGAAAAATCGTTTAAGTTCGGTAGGCGATCCGCGTAGTAATAATAGTTGTCAGCGAGCTTTTCGTAACCTGCAATGGGCTCGTCAGTCGTAAAAAGAACCGCCTGACCGTCATTGTTATAGGTGATAAATGGTGTCGTTTCAGACCAGAATCCAGGCCAAACATCGGCAAAATGCGCATGTGACCTCTGCGTTTCAGTGGCGAAACGGTATAGCTTTCGCGACGTATCAGAGGTTTGATCGTTGTGATGTTCTGCAGCGGGAGCAAGAGATAGAGACAGAGCAAAAAGCAAGTAAGACAGCATGATGTTCCTTTTCAAGTTAAAACAGCAAAGCGGACCTATCCGGGTCCGCGCTAATGATTAATTTGGTGCGTTATTACTCACACTATACAAGGCAATCTGCCAGCCGTCGTCGCCGTTCTCCCAAATCATTAGAAACTTACCTGCGTACGATGTGGACTCGCGGTCGCCAGCAAAGGTGTTCACAACACTTATCCATCACATTCCGCTTGAAGCCAAGTACCTTTTTGTTCCATGACCAGCGTTTCTGGCTGGCCATTGAACTCGGTTTTGACATTCACCAGCGCAGAATACCGAGTTGGATCGTGGATACGAAAAGTGCCTTCACCGCTTGTTGGTGGGTTGCTGTCACATGAAAAACGAACATGGAACGTATCGCCCTCGCCTTCGGTCATGGTTTGCGTGCATCCGTCCTGCTGTGTCCACATCCCTTGGCGGATTTCTTCCGCGGTAATACACATTTCCAACGTGGCACCTTGCATGTCGAGATCGATTCCCTGCTGCGCCATCATGTCTTCGACCATGCGCCGTTGTGACTCAGGCAAGGCGTTGAGCTGTTTACGAACTTCATCCATTGCTTGTTCGAAATTGCCGCTTTCGCTGGTCATCGAATATTCATGCTTCCATTTGCCCGGCTTGATATCGATAACGATGTCGTCATTCGCGGTCACCGCGCTAGCAGCGAAGAGCAAGCTTGCAAGGGATAACGTTACGTTTTTCATGGTTCACTCCTTATTAGAACGCGGCGATATCCTCGATGACTGCTTGAATGCGTTTGCCGTGTTCGTCGTTTTTCAATTGATTAATGTTGTCAAATGCTTCGTGGGCTTGTCCCAAGGCAAATTGCGTCGGGGCAACCCATAGGCTTAGTTTAGCTAATTGATCCCGAAGCGCCAATAATGCGCGCAGGCCACCCAGCGCACCGGGACTGGCTGAGATAATGCCGACAACCTTCCCCTTGAATAAGGTAATTCCTGAATCACCATTCTCCAGCGCGCGCGACATCCAGTCGAGCGTATTTTTTACCAATGCAGGTACTGCACCGTTGTACTCTGGCGTCGCAATTAAAAAACTGTCGTGTTGATCGAAAATAGCCTGCAATTCACGTACTTTTGCTGGAACACCAGCGTCTTCAATATCACCATTGTAGATT
>JAMCWV010000249.1 GCA_023481025.1 Gammaproteobacteria bacterium | reverse complement strand
CGTCACGGTCGATAAAGAGAATTTTCTGCTGACTCATGGTTATGCTCCTGCCTTGCTGGCTTGAAAGTCATCAAGGACTGCCAGTAACTGTTGATTTTCGCTGGCATTGCCGACCGTAATCCGGACGCAATTGCTGAGGCCAACTTGAGACGATTGATTGCGAATCAAAACACCGGCCTGAATGCAATGTTGCATGAGGGCGTCGGCGTCGGTGACGCTGAGTAAAATAAAGTTGGTGACTGAATTATGCACTTTTTTCACCCACGTATAGCCCTGCAATGCGACCGCTAGTTTAGCGCGCTCGGCGATGGTTTGTGAGGTATTTTCTTGCACGCGTGCTTGTTCGTTCGCACTCAGCGCCTGTTGTGCCACCTGAATGCTTAAATCTGGCAACGGGTAGGGCGCAAGCACTGGCAATAAGGCTTGGACTAAATCCGCGTTGGTCAGTGTAAAGCCAACTCGGATACCGGCTAAACCAAAGGCTTTAGACAAGGTACGCATGACAATCACGTGGGGATTTTGGTCGATAGCCGCAACCATGGACACGTTCGAGTTACCCTGTAGCGTGTTGGAATTCGCATAGGCAGCCGGAGAGCGGGCTTGGGCAAACTCAATATAGGCTTCGTCAATGACCACGAGCGCACGGTTTTGACAGAGCGCGATCACGCGCTGCATGTCGTCACGTTTAAGCGCATTGCCAAGTGGGTTGGATGGATTACACAAAAACACCACTTTAATGCCAGGCTCGTTCGCTAAGGCCTGTTCGATACCGTCGAGATCCAGCTGCCAGTTGTCACTACGTAATGGTACAGCGACGGTGTCGTTATTGTTAATGGAGGCGCTAATCGCATACATACCGTAGGTCGGCGGGCAAATTAAGATCTTGTCGCGCCCCGGCTCACAGAAGGTCCGAATTAACAGCTCGATGCTTTCATCACTACCACGGTGGCTAATAACCTGATTACCCGCCACGCCAGCATAATCGGCATAGGCTTGGTTCAGCGCCTGATTTTGAAAATCTGGATAGCGGTTCAGGCCTTCGGTTTTGACGCTGTAGCTCTGTGAGTAGGGTGACTCATTGGCATTGAGCCAGACGTTTCCACCCGACATACTGCGGCGCGCTGATGCGTAGGGCGTAAATGAGCGTAAGTGTTCACGCATGAGCGTGTTGACTAATTGGCTTACAGCAGTGCTCATGAGCGTGTCTCCGTGGTTGTTTTAGCCGCTAGGCTAGTTGGCTGCTCGGCCGCTAAATCGGCCTGCATACGTGGGCTTTCGAGACGCAGCGATACAGCGCGCAAGTGGGCGTCGAGCTGCTCTTCGGCGGCTAAATCAATGAGGGTTTGTCCGAGTTCTTGCAGGCCTTGGGCGCTGACGGTTTGCACCGTGTAGCGACGATAAAAATCGAGCAAGCCAAGGCTGCTGTAATTGCGCGCGAAGCCATAGGTTGGTAACACGTGGTTCGTGCCGGTCGCATAGTCGCCACCAGATTCCGGTGTGTAGTGACCAACAAAAATCGATCCTGCGTTGGTTAATTGCGGCAAATAGGTCTCGGTGTCGTCGAACTGCAGCAACAAGTGCTCCGGCGCGTAGGCTTGGCTTATGGCTACGGCTTCGTTCATGTCGCGGGTGAGAATCAGCGCACTGGCACTTAAGGCCTGCGCAGCAATCGACTGCCGCGGTAAAGCGGCGAGCTGCTGAGCGAGCTCAACTTGCACTTGCTCAATCAGGCGGCGGCTCGGTGACAACAGAATCACTTGCGAGTCTGGGCCGTGCTCGGCTTGGGAGAGCAAATCGGCAGCGACGAAAGCAGGTTCAGCGGTATCGTCGGCAATGACTAAAATTTCAGACGGACCCGCCGGCATATCAATGGCGGGACCGCCACCAATTTGACTGACTTGCTGTTTGGCTTCGGTCACATAGCTATTACCAGGGCCAAAGATTTTGTCGACTTTGGCAATGCTGTCAGTGCCCAGCGCGAGTGCCGCGATGGCTTGTGCGCCGCCACCAAGGCAGACTTGCGTCACACCGCATTTAACTGCCGCGTAGCAAATCGCGGGGGAAAGCTCGCCATCAGCACTGGGTGGGCTAATCAGAATACGCTCTTGGCAACCGGCGATTTGCGCTGGGATGCCCAACATCAAAACCGTACTCGGTAGGCTGGCGCTGCCGCCAGGAATGTATAAACCGACACGTTCGAGCGGCTGAAAACGCTGCTCGCAGACCACGCCCGGCATGGTTTCGACGCGAATATCTTGAGGCTGTTGAGCCAAGTGGAACTGGAGAATATTGGCATAGGCTTGGTCGATGGCCCGTTTGACCTGTGCCGTTGCTTGTGCCGCCAGTGCCTCGACGGTGGCCATAGCGAGCACTGGGCTGGTCAGGGTCACGCCGTCAAATTGAGCGGTGTAATCGAGTAATGCTTGATCGCCGCGCTTCGCCACGGTGTCAATAATGGCAGCGACTTGTTGTTGCAAACGCTCACTCACTGCCTGTGTCGGGCGGGCGAGGGTGTTGCTACGTTGCTGCGGAGTCAAAGCTTGCCAGTCAAGCACTTGAACATCAGTTGCCATGGTTTACCCCATCATCTTCTCAATTGGCATGACTAGAATTGAGCTACAGCCCAATGCTTTTAGCTGTTCCATCGTTTCCCAGAACAAGTTTTCCGTGCTGACAACGTGGACAGCAACTTGCTCGTCGGTGTGGCTTAGGGCCAAAACAGTTGGCCGCTCAGCACCGGGAAGAATCGCTTCAACTTCAGTTAATTTGTCTTTTGGTGCGTGCAGCATGATGTACTTACTTTCTTTCGCTAACTGAACACCATCAAGGCGAGCAAGGAGTTTGCTGACCAGCGATTGTTTTTCTTTGCTGAGAGATTCCGCGCGCTGAATCAATTGCACTTGTGAGCGGAAAATGACTTCTTTCTCAACTAGGCCGTTCGCTTCTAACGTTGCGCCGGTGGACACTAAGTCACAAATCGCTTCGGCTAAGCCAGCACGCGGAGCGACTTCGACTGAACCAGTGAGCATCACCGGCTTGGCATCGACGCCTTGTTGCTGCAGATAACTTTCGAGAATTCGTGGATAAGTGGTGGCAATTCGGCAGCCATTTAGATCACTCAAGCCTTGGTAGCTTCCTTCTTTCGGTACGGCTACACTCAGACGACAGTAACCGAAGTCGAGACTGCGCAACTGCTGAAACTGGTTCGGTTGACTTTTAATCGCTCGCTCGAGGCGCTCTTCTTCCAGTACGTTTTCGCCGACGAGTCCTAAATCGACCACACCGTCCATCACCAAACCTGGGATATCGTCGTCACGGACGCGCAGCAAATCAATCGGGTGGCTGGTGCTGTGTGCCATCAAACGCTGCTCGTGTAAGTTAAATTTAACGCCACAGGCTTCTAATAACTTCATCGACTCTTTGCTGAGACGCCCTGATTTCTGCACGGCAATCGTTAAACGGCTGTTATTCATAATGGATACCTTTGTTTAAAATTTAAAAACGAGCGAATTAAAAGCGCAAAATTGATTCAGTCAAAGCAAGTACGTAAAAGCCCCGGAAGGTACGCTTCCGGGGCTTCAATAGGTGTCGGCTCAGGAAGGTACCAAATGACCTCCCTCAAGCGAAAGGCCACTAGAGGAAATGGTGATGATGACCCATAGCAGAACCAGAGCGTAAGCCCTGAACATTCAAGTTGTCTGCTAAGTTGTCTAAAAAAGTCATCATCTAAGCCTTATAAATTAAACAATTTGCGAAAAGTTGTATGGATTCTATCGTCCCAAGCTCAAATTGCAAGCATTTTCTTCCGACTTATACTTTGCGTGGCAGCAGTAATGTGAAGGTTGTCCCTTCACCTTCAACGCTTGCGACGGTGATATCACCCTTCAGTTTTTGTCGCACTAAGTTGTAGACAATCGGCATGCCTAAACCTGTACCGCCTTCATTACGTTTGGTGGTAAAGAAGGGATCAAATATTTTGCTTAAGGTAACCTCGTCCATGCCCGCGCCATTATCGACGAAGCGCTCGCC
>JAMCWV010000232.1:2778-4074 GCA_023481025.1 Gammaproteobacteria bacterium | reverse complement strand
ACTGTCTTTGATACCGAGAACAACGGATAAGCCAACGTATACTAAACTATAGATGGGTCCATATTGAAGCCATAAATCACCCGTTTGTTGGGTAAACGCAGAAAAGCTAGTCAAAGCACCAAACACACCAGCCGACCAAAACAAAAAAGCTGTCTCTGATTGAATGCTAAATTCAGCCTGAGCCAACCCACGCTTTGCAGTGACAATACCAAGACCCAAGCAGCCCACTATGTTAACGATCAGTGTGGCAAATGTGAAATAAACAAATAAGTTTTCACTTTGCGCCAACACAGACACTAACTGACCCACGCTCTCACGTAGCAACGCGCCGACCATGCCACCCAGCGCAACCGCTAGTGTAAGGCGCCAAAATACCTGTCCTGAGTTAAAAGTTTGCTTATCCATACACCAAAACGCCGCCAAGAATGTAGCCTAGGATCAGGCCTAAAAACGACAATAACACCGAGGCCAGCACGTAACCCAAAGCCCGCAACGGTTGTGTAAGTAATAGCGTTCGAACTTCAATGGCAAAGGTTGAAAATGTGGTAAAGCCACCGAGAAGACCTATTTCGAAAAAAGCGAAGCTATGTCTTATTGCTGCAGTCGACCGTTCACCATCGACTGTATTCGCCAATAGTGCGACAACCACACCAAGAATGAGTGCACCGGTAATATTGACAAATAAGGTACCAATGCGACTGTGACCCACTTGCCACACCGACCAGCGGGTTAACCAAAAACGTAAAACCGCACCCACCGCGCCGCCAAGTGCCACGAGCAGCCAAGTCACGATGGATTACTCTTCGCTGACGTCATCCTTGCTCCTCGTCACGTCGTATCGCTGCCAATCGCTGTTTCCATCTAGGCGCTTGAGATAGGCTAATTTTTCTTGTATTTTTATTTCCAACCCACGAGTTTGCGGTTCATAAAATACTTGATTCGAGAGCTCTTCAGGTAGGTAAGACTCACCCGCAACATAGGCATTGTCATAATTGTGTGCATAACGATAGTCGGCACCAAATCCTTCATCTTTATGCACTTGAGTCGGTGCATTGCGTAAATGCTCCGGAACTGGATAACTCGGACCGTCCTTGGCAAGCTGCAACATGGCATTAAACGCTTGATAGACTGCGTTACTCTTTGCTGCACAGGCGCAATAAATCGTCGCTTGGGCGATGGCACGCTCCCCCTCAGCTGGACCGACACGTTGAAAAGTATCCCACGCATCAAGCGCAATTTGCAGCGCTCGTGGATCGGCATTACCAATATCTTCTGAAGCGATGGCCAACAACCGCC
>JAMCWV010000232.1:0-2768 GCA_023481025.1 Gammaproteobacteria bacterium | reverse complement strand
GATTGTCAAACGCAGTGCTTGCTTGTCCGGTCGCAGCAGCTATCGTTTCAACATCGATTTCATCGCCATCGGCGACGAAGTCCGCGGCAATTTCTAAACTGTTCAGTAATCGCCGTGCGTCACCTGCTGCCGCAGCCAAAATGGCAACTTGTGCTGCCGGCGTTAACTGCAGCCGCCGTTGACCTAGCCCTCGTTCGGAATCCGTTAACGCTTGCTCTAGGAGTTGCTCTAAATCAGCATCCGTCAACGCTTGCAAACGATAAGTTCGCGCTCGAGAAAGTAAGGCATTATTTAACGCAAACCCTGGGTTTTCAGTGGTAGCGCCGACAAAAATTATGGTGCCGTCCTCAATAAACGGCAAAAAGGCGTCTTGCTGACTCTTATTAAAGCGATGTACTTCGTCAACGAACAAAATGGTCTTCTGACGAAAGAGTCCGTCGCTAGCTCGCATTTTTGCAGCGTCAATCGCTTGCCGGATTTCTTTAACCCCCGAGGTAACCGCTGAGACTCTTTCAACATAAGCATCTGCGGCGCTGGCCATTAATTCTGCGAGTGTCGTTTTACCAGTTCCCGGCGGCCCCCACAGAACCATAGAATGCAAATGCCCTCGCGCAAGAGCTTTACGCAAGGGCTTATCTGGGCCGAGAATGTGAGCTTGGCCAACGTATTCATCAAGATGTCGTGGCCGCATTCGCGCCGCCAACGGCATAAACTCACTCAATTGAATGTCCTATTATTCAGTGACGGTCTAATCGTCTCGTTGGTCATCGATATCCGTGCCTGCTGGAATGTCGAATTGGAACGGATGGCCAGCGACTGCTTCGTTATAGGTCAAGTTAGCCAAATAAAAGACGCTCTCTTGTCCGTGTAAATCACGCAAGCGTAAGGTTTCAAGTGCAAACGCTGAGGTTGCGTCTTTGCGAAACGCTAATTCGAGAACACTGCCACTGCCTGATGTTCCCGGTTTATCTGCAATTGACCAGACTTGAAATTCAGCGTCATCGTGTTGCTCAACGATAAAATTTTGCCAATCCTGTTGGTCATTTTCTAGCAAAAGTAACAGCGGGTTAGACTGCATCGCATCGGTTTGATTAAACAGTGTCACTTGTTCAATAAACGGGTTGTAGTACCACAAGGTATCGCCGTCTGCGACCATCACTGACGCTTCCGGCGCTTCGGTAACCCAACGCAACCGAGCTGGTCGTTCGAGAACAAAGTGGCCCTGCAATTCTTGTATCAGCTGACCATCTTCAAAGATTTCTTGCATAAAGTGTCCTTGCAAGCTCTTCAGTTCGTTCAGGCGGTGTTGCAATGCTTGAGCGCTGGTCTCCTGTGCTAAAATTTCACTGTTGTTGGCAGAGTCTGCTCTCGTATCGGCGACAGCGATATCGCCGGTAATCAACACACAAACCAAAAGTGCTGGAAAAAATAAGGTCCGATACATCAATAATCCCTCGGTGGTTTCGCGGCTAAAACTTCTCGAGCACCATTGTGCCCTGCTGCAGATACGACACCAGAAACTTCCATTTGTTCGACAATTCGGGCGGCCCGATTATAACCAATCCGGAATTTACGCTGGATACTCGACACCGACACACGGCCCGCTTCGGTAACAAAAGCAACGGCTTCATCATATAAGGGGTCGGATTCGCCGTCATCTTCAGATGCTTCACCCGGCAGCAAGCCTTCATCCCCCTGATCGCCACTTAAGATATCTTCCAAATACTGCGGAGCGCCACGTTGTTTCCAGTCGGCGACGACCGCATGGACTTCGTGGTCATCAACAAAAGCACCATGCACACGCACCGGCACTCCTGAGCCTGGCGGCATATAGAGCATATCCCCTTGGCCCAACAAATGCTCTGCCCCGCTCTGATCGAGAATGGTGCGCGAGTCAATTTTTGACGACACTTGGAACGAAATGCGGGTCGGAATATTGGCCTTAATCAATCCTGTGATTACGTCAACCGATGGTCGCTGCGTGGCAAGAATCAAGTGAATACCTGCCGCTCGAGCTTTTTGTGCAATTCGAGCGATCAATTCCTCAACTTTCTTGCCAACAATCATCATCATGTCAGCCAATTCGTCGACCACGACGACGATATAAGGCAGCTTGCCTAACTCGGGTGGACGCTCGTCCATCGAGTCACCAGGTTTCCAAATCGGATCACGTAATGGCTCACCAGCGGCGATCGCTTCCTCGACTTTCTGGTTGTAACCCTTTAAGTTTCTCACCCCGAGCGCTGACATTAATTTATAACGGCGTTCCATCTCACCAACACACCAACGCAACGCATTGGCTGCATCTTTCATGTCAGTCACCACCTCGGTAAGTAAGTGCGGAATACCGTCATACACGGAAAGCTCGAGCATTTTCGGATCAATCATGATCATGCGTACGTCCTCAGGCTGTGACTTATACAGCATACTGAGAATCATAACGTTAATGCCCACAGACTTACCTGAGCCAGTGGTGCCTGCCACCAACAAATGCGGCATCTTTGCTAAATCAACAGTCACCGGTTTGCCTGCAATGTCTTTACCCAACACCATACTTAATGGGGACGCTGATTTGGCAAATCCTTCGCTCTCAAGCACCTCGCTTAAACGAACAATTTCGCGATGCTTGTTAGGCAGCTCTAGCCCGACATACGATTTGCCTGGAATGACCTCAACCACCCGTACAGCGATGGCCGATAACGAACGAGCAATATCTTTTGCCAAGTTGGAAATTTTGCTCACCTTCACGCCCGGTGCGAGATCTAATT
>JAMCWV010000010.1 GCA_023481025.1 Gammaproteobacteria bacterium | reverse complement strand
TGAAACCCTCGAAGCATTTCGTTATCAGCAACCGGTCGAACGTTGGATCCATGATTTTAAATTCAATGGTATTTCTGGATTATCTCGCCATATGGCGCCCTTACTGGCGGCACAGGCAGTGAAAGTCTATCAATGCGAACAGATTTATCTGCCGGAAGTGCTCGTGCCGGTGCCATTAAGTGAAAGACGTTGGTTTCACCGTGGCTATAATCAGTCGCAGTTGCTAGCGGCAGAGTTATCTAAAATTCTGTCAATTCCTCTTCAGGAGCCGCTGAATAAACGCCATACCGGCGAAAATCATCGATTAACCGCCAGTCAGCGTCGTCGCAACCTTGCCGAGGCTTTCTATTGGCGCGAGCCGTTACTCGCCAAGCGCGTGGCGATTGTTGACGATGTCATCACCAGTGGCGCTACGGTTGAGGCGATGGCAGCGGTGTTGCGCCAAGAAAACTGCATCGTTGATGCATGGGGCTTGGCCTATACGCCGCCGCCAACCTAACAAATCTGTGTTAGAGAAGTCCTTTTAAAAAAGCAACGACGCTGCGACCTAAGGCGCTGAGGTTATAACCCCCTTCGAGCATGGCGACAAGACGTCCTTGGCAATGTTGGTCAGCCAGCTTGGAAAGTTCCTGTGCAATCCAGTGGTAGTCGTCTTCGACAAGGTTAAATTGCGCCATATCATCTTCGAGGTGGCCATCGAAGCCAGCCGAGACGAGGATTAAGTCAGGGGCAAAATGGTCGATAGCTGGGAACCAGCGTTCGGCCACTTGCTGGCGCCACTCAGTGCCATAGCAGCCTGCCGCTAATGGCACGTTAATCACGTGCGGGCTCATCGTATCGGCGCCGGTGTCAGGATATAGCGGGTGTTGAAAGGAAGAACAGAATAGTACGCGCTCATCCTGCAAGAAAATGTCCTCGGTGCCATTCCCGTGGTGAACATCGAAATCAATAATCGCAACGCGTTCAATCGGGTAGTGATGCAAGGCATAGGCGGCAGCGACGGCAATATTGTTGAACAAACAAAAGCCCATTGCTTGATTTGCGGTGGCATGATGTCCCGGTGGTCGGACGGCGCAAAACGCCTTCGCATTCTCCGCGGTCATGACTTCATCGACCGCATTCTTGCCGGAGCCAGCAGCATACAGTGCTGCGCGCAGTGTTCCCGGCCCCATCAAAGTATCGGGATCAAGCCAAATATGATCGTCGTCAGGTTGCGGTTCGCGAGCAAAAAGGTCATTCACGTAGGCAACATCATGCACACGATACAGATCGTCTTTACTTGCAGGGGTCGCGTCCTTTTGGGTGAGGACATACTCCATACCCGAACGAATCAGTTGATCGTTGATCGCGCCAAGACGAGCGGGGCGCTCAGGATGAACTTCTGTCACTTTATGCAAACTGCAGTAGCTGTGGCTAAAGATAGTAATGGCCATTAAGCGTCCTCGCCAAGGGGTAAGGCTAAATAGACTTCGCCGGGTTCATCGGCAGGTAGGCGCCGGAAGCCGGCGCGTTCGAATACCGCTAACATTTTTTGGTTTTCCGCGCGCACATAAGCGAGCATTTTGCCTACACCCCGTAGTTTGGCAATCCGAATCATTTCGTCGAGCAATAATTTCGCCATGCCCTTGCCTTGATGGGTTTCACGAGTGACGAACGCAACCTCACAATTACTGCCATCAGGACTGAGGTAATAACGGCCTACCGCTTGAATTTGTGCTGCCGAACCTTTCTGACGAACGATACACAAGGCTAAGTCTTTACTTTGATCGACGCTGACTAAGGTGCACGACTTCTCCCGGCTCATTTGGGTGGGTACCGTGTTGTAGCGCATTTGCAGGGTTTCTTTCGTGTGCGAATAGAAAAACTCCTGCAATCGTCGCTCGTCACTAGGGTTCAAAGGGCGCAAATCAAAGTGTTCACCACCGATGAATAGCTCTTTAAAGCCAACCTCACCGAGCTCTGGCACCTCAACCGGTGTTTGCTTTTGATAATTTGGTACGTAGTAATGTTTTCGAACTTCTTCGAGTAGCTGTGCACGGAATTTCGGATGAGCTACGCGAATGAGCTCGAGGGCGCGTTCGCGAATACTCTTCCCGCGCAAGGAAGCAACACCAAACTCGGTGACGACATAGTGCACATGGGCGCGGGAGGTGACCACGCCGCCACCCTCGGTGATATGCGGCACAATGCGTGACACGGTGCCATCTTTGGCCGTCGATGGCAGCGCAATAACCGGCTTGCCGCCAGCACTCATGGACGCACCGCGACTAAAGTCCACTTGGCCACCAATGCCGGAATAGAACTGGTAGCCGATGGAATCGGAAACGACTTGGCCGGTTAAATCCACTTCAATTGCACTATTGATCGAGACCATGTTGTCATTACGAGCAATATTTGCCGGCGAGTTCACATATTCGCTCGGATAAAAACCAATGTGCGGATTATGGTTGACGAAGTCATAGAGACGTTGAGTGCCAATGGCAAAACTGGTGACACACTTATGCTGATGAAAGGTTTTCAAGCGATTGTTGACGACGCCACTGAGCATCAGATCCATGATTCCGTCGGTGATGAGTTCACTGTGCACACCAAGATCTTTGTGATTACTAAGGTAACGTAGCGTTGCTTCACAGACTTTACCAAAGCCAATTTGAATCGTGGCACCGTCTTCAACCAGCAGCGATACATACTGACCGACGCGCTCGGTAATGGGGTCAAACTTTGGTGGTGGCAGTTCGAGCAGCGCTTCATTGGCATAATAAAAAGCATCGATCTGACCTTTATGAATAAACGCCTGACCAAAGGTGACTGGCATCGCTGGGTTCACTTGGGCGATGACCGTTTTCGCCGCCCGTAATGCGGCGGAAACAACATCAACACTTACACCGAGAGAATGATAGCCATGTTGATCGGCGGGGCTAACCATAATTAAGGCAGCATCGAGTGGCAGGATTTCATCTAAGAACAAAGACGGAATATCGGACATAAAAGTCGGCGTGTAGTCGGCGCGACCCTCTGCCACGGCGCGACGTACTTGTTCGCCGCCAATAAATAATGAGTTCACTTTGAAATGATTTTGATACGCCGGCTCAACCCAAGCATTGTCGCCGAATGCACCAACTTGAATAATTTCGACATCGTGCAGGTATTTGCAGTTGGCGAGTAGATTTTGAATCATGGTGTGCGGTACAGCCGCATGGGAGCCAATGAAAATACGCTGGCCGGACTGAATAAGCTGCGGCCACTTAACCGGCTTCCCTTGGCAGAGCAGCTGCCCGTCGGGTGCGACTGAACGCTGCGTGCTGGCTCGGTAGACTGGCGATTCCTCTGACATCTGTAACCTCGTCCTAACCATGTTGGATAGGCTCAGTATAGCGATGCTCAGTTAAAATACGATGGTCTAGGTCAAAGTATTGCGACGAATTTGGCCAAAACTCGACTAAAGTTGGATAAAAAAAGCCCCGCTGTGTCGGCGGGGCTACTGATGTTCTTTGCGCATTAATTAATGGGCGTGAGCATCCTCGTCTTCTTCCTCTTCTTCCTCGCCAGCTGCTGTGCCAAGCACATACTGCGACCAGAAGATTGCGTTTGCCATGAGCTTGTTCGAGCCCCAGAAGAAGCTACGGAAGTTGACATTATCGGCAAAGCCAACGACACGACCGGCGCCGAGACGATGAGCAACGATATTGCTGCGCTCACTGAGGACTTCGCGGTTCCCCTGCGAGGTAAATCCAGCGAGCACCGGATCTACAGCATAGCGGGCAACGTCAACGAACGGACTGTTGTTCGCCACGAATGCCATAGTGCTGTTTTTGAAAACCGGCAACTGCGATCGGGTGTAGCCAACCGCGAGTGGGTGGCTTAGATCGAGGTTGGTGCTGAAAATTGCCCCGGCGAGGCGCTGTTGACCGAAGAAATGATCACGGTCGCCATAGGTTAAGCCCTCGGTCGGGAACTTGGCTCGGAACTCGTCCTGACTCACCACTTCGGCACCAAGGAGATTATTACTTGCCATCCAACGTGCGCCGCCTTTTTGCCCGATCAGCGTACCACCGCGGCGAACCCACTGTTGAAGCTGGCTGCGGATTATGCGTA
>JAMCWV010000102.1 GCA_023481025.1 Gammaproteobacteria bacterium | reverse complement strand
GCTTCCGGACCGTATTTAGGACTGACCGGCTGTTGCGCCGACAACAAGCGATCTAAACCTAAATAGTCACCGTAATAGACTGGGTCATACTTCTTACTCATACTACCGTTTCCCTTTCTTCTTATTCGAATTATTTTTGGAAATCACCAAGTTAGTTATCGCTAGTAACATTTTTACATACATCAAATAACAAACAGCCAACAAATTAGCATAACCTTTGTTAAGTTTACTCAAGTGAGCGAACGCCTGATTTCAGCTCAAGCTGACGAATTCTCTCAGCAACTTCACAGTTGACGCGAGTAGAAACCTGCCGTTGTTGACCTTGTTCGCACACATAACCGTTTAGGTAATCTATTTCGGTTGCTCGTTGCGCTTCAATATCCTGTAGCATACTACAGCGATTGCCCGCAGTTGCTCGGATCACTTGCTGCACTTCGGCAACTAACTCGTCTGCATCGAGCATGGGATTCACATTTGCGATCTCTTCGCAAATTGCACGAATCTGCGCCCGTGCCTCTTCGCTGCGCAACACACCATTGACGCCACCGGCTAACGTCGCCAAAGGATTAATCGCGCAATTCACCGCCAATTTGCGCCAGCGCCGTTGCTCAATGTCTGCGTCCCACTGCAGTGGAGGCCATGCCGCTGCTAACTTGTCGAGCCAATGAGGCGGTTCTGATCCAGATACTGAACCTGCTGAGCTTTCAGTGCTAGCTGAGCTTTCAGTGCTAGCTGAGCTTTCGGTGCCAGCGCATGCGGTCGGTTGCCGCCGACCTATCCAACTTTGCCCTAATCCCGCTAACACCGAATGGTAACGATTCTGCCGCCAAGCACCATGGGTGGTTACCAAATCATACACCTGCCAATTCGGTTGCTGAGCCAGATACGCTTCGCCGGCGCCAAGGCCATTATGACTGACAATCAAAGTCGCGTCGTCGACAAGCCCTTCACCTTGTAGCTGCCGTAACAAAGGCTCCAATTGCCAGGCTTTAACAAAGAGTAACCAAACTGCGTCTGCTCCAGCATCTTTGGCACTTTGACAGCGCGGCAAACTCAATTCACGTACTTGGCTATTTTGGGTTGTTTGCAGGCGCACCACAGCAGCCTCGCTGTCGCGCACATACAGGCTTACCGCTTCGCCACTATCATGCAAAGCTTGCGCCCACTGCATGCCTAGGGCGCCGGTACCAACCACAACCCACTGCGTCATAGTGAATCCCCATTCTCTTTGTCCCATGCCGCTTGCCGCTCGCGACTCGCATCTTCAAGGCGCTGCACATCACGGCGGATGAACCATAAGAATAGCAAACTCGGAATCACCATGACGGTGGTCAGGAGGAAAAACACCGCCCAATTACCATCGAGCCAGTCAACGACAACACCACTGTATGCCGCCAAAACCGTGCGCCCAAGGGTACCGATTGAGGCCATCAATGCATATTGCGTCGCCGTAAACGCACGGTTCGCCATTAAACTAATTAAGGCCACAAAGGCAACCGTCGACCACGCTGAGGTAAAACCGTCAGTAATTACCGCAGCCAATAAAAGGGTTTTATCCGGCCCCACCAATGCCAAAGCCGAGAACAGTAAGTTACTCGCAGCCATGGCACTGCCACCAATAAACAAGCCTTTGAGAATACCAATGCGCATGTTGACGTACGAGCCAATCAGCGCAAAAGCAATGGTTACCCACCAGTTCACCAATTTCGAGTACAAGCCAATCTCAGCATTGGTAAACCCGACCTCTTGGTAAAACACAATTGACATGCGCCCGAGAAACGCTTCACCAACTTTAAACAACAACACGAACAATAAGATCGACAGTGCAAAGCGCACGCCGTTGCGACGGAAAAATTCCGCCAAAGGCTCGACCAAAGTCACCACTAACCATGCCACCGTCCGATGACCGAGGCTAATCCGAACTGGCGTTGTTGTGATAGCGCCCGCAGTCGGCGTTTGAAAACGAACCAGTGTTTTTGCCAATGGCACCAAGGCGGCAACCATCAGCGCTAGCCAAAACAACCAGCCGACGCCGCCAACTTGCCCACTAATGGCTGCAATAATGAGCAGCAACATGGCCACGGCCAAGAGCATCAATGCCGCCATTTGCCGAGGTTGCGCTGCCGCAATTTGCTGATAGTGCAATTCCGCTTCGCGCTGTTTTGCGCCGCGTGCGGTTTTCGGCTCTTGGGCTAACCACACGCCCGCACTCAGCAACAGCATTACGACTGCAAGCCACTGATACACTTGCGCCCATTCCATGCCTTGCAAAAAGAAAGCTGAGGTACCCGACGTGTCCGTCAAAAAGAAAGGAATCGCTCCCAAGCCTGCAAAGCCCGTCCACCAACCTGCTGTGGCCATGGCTGCTGCTGCAGACTGCACGCGCGCTTCGTGCTCACCGACCGAATCAATTCGGTAAGCATCAATCGCAATGTCTTGGGTTGCCGAGAAAATCGCAATGGTCAGCGCCACCATACCGGCAAACCGCAAGCTTTCGGTAAAGTCGATATGTGCCAGACCAAAACAGGCTGCGGCTACACCAAACTGGCAAAACAAAATCCAGCCACGACGGTGGCCTAGCCAGTCGCTCAGCAGCGGTACTTTAATCCGGTCAACCAAAGGCGACCACAGAAAGTTGACCGAGTACGCCGCAAAGACTGCGCCGAAATAGCCAATGGTGGCGCGGGTGAAGCCCATTTCGTTCAGCCAGGCCGTCATCGATGAGCCGATCATCACCCACGGATAGCCACTGGCCATGCCGAGCAGGAAAATAGTCAGCAGTCGACGCTGACTATAAAACCGAAAGATGCTCGCCCAACCGACTGGCGCTCGACTGATATCGCCTGTACGCCCGGTGATTGGATCTGGCGTCGCTGTTGGATTGCGCTTCGACACTAATTATTCTGCCTGTGGTTCAGGTAACAACTCAACGCGCATTAAAACGATCGGCTCGACCGGTACGTCTGGGAAGTTAACTTCTTCGTTAAAATCAGTTGCAACCGCCATCAGCTCCCGCAATAACTCTTCGTTCTCGACCACCCGCCCAAACACGGCGTAGCCCCAACGGCGAGGATTTGGATTTAAGCTGTCGTTATCGTTGGTATTAAAATAAAACTGGCGACGCGCTGAATGCGGATCTTGCTGCCGCGCCATCGCAATAGTACCGAACCGGTTCGGTAGCCCATTGCCCGACTCATTAATCACTGTGTCCCCTTCTGGCAACGGCGTCCAATCGGTTTTGTAACCACCGCCCTGCACCACAAAGTTGTCCACCACACGGTGAAATAAGGTGCTGTCATAGCTACCTGACACCACATGGGTTAAAAAGTGATCGACAGTCACCGGTGCGCGCCAGCGATCTAGCTCAACAATCATCTCGCCTTTATTGGTGACAAACTTCACCCGCGGATAAAGATTGTCCTTCTGAATATCAACCGCTGCGGCAGGACTGCCAACGCTACTCAATGCAAGAGCGCACAGGGTGACTAAGCTAATAAAGAATGTTTTCATGCATGTCCTCACTCATTTTCTGAATACAAAGTAACTGTGAAGCAAGTCGGTCGTCTAGGTCAACATCAAGGTTCCACAGCTACTACTGTGACTGTTGGCGCAGCCATTGTTGCAGTTCTGGATCATCCAGTAGTTGCTGAATCGTGTCCGTTAAACCTTGATTAAAACTGCGTTGCCAACGTTCGTAATCAGCGGTCCGCAGCGGCGCTCCCGTAATGACAGTTTGGTATCGCCGCGTAATGGTATGGTTGCGGTGCTGCCCCTGTAAGCGCAGGCGGATGGTTTGGCTTGTTTGATATTCTTGATTAACGTGCTGCACTCGAATGAGTGCATCTTCAATATATAGCGTCAATTGCAACGGAGATTGGCTCGAAATTCGCCAATGTTTCGCCAGTTCCTCACTGATCAGAGTAGCCAGAGGGACGTTGGTCGTGGCAAACTCTGCATGATCTTGATGATGTTCCACACGCAATACATGGCTTTGCCCACGCTGATCTTGCACCTGCAATTGAATTAACGGTAAATGTTGTGTCGGTGAGGATAACCGCAAGGGTAGATTGATTTGGACGGTTTCCGGCATTTGCGGAGAAGTGGCACAACCGGCCAATAGCAAACCAGAGAAACAAACAGCGAGCAGTCGGC
>JAMCWV010000105.1 GCA_023481025.1 Gammaproteobacteria bacterium | reverse complement strand
GTAATGCTTTATTGAAACCCGGTGGTTTGATGGTTTTACAAGCAATCACAATTGCTGACCAACGTCTCGAGCGCTACAACCGAAATGTTGATTTTATCCCAAAGCAAAATCAGCCACAGCGGAATCAGCGCTGAGCCTTCATAGCGAATCACACTGAAATAAACCGTAGCGAATTCAGCTAAACAACCAAGGACGACGAGAAAAAATAGTGTCTGGCGTTGACGCCAGAGTAACTTAGGCGTGGCAGCAAACATGCCAAGGATAAGCAGCGCTGTAACCCACAACCAGTCACTGCGACCGAGCACTGCTGCTAACCAGACAAAGTCAAAAATAACAAAAGCCGCCAACCTGTGGTTGCGTAACAAGCCTTTAATAAGCTCAATCATACGTGTGCTGATTTGCTGGCGCATAATTGAATTGCACTAATCGTTCGCTGTTTAAAGCCGCCTTCGCAATAACACAAGTAATAGTTCCACATACGAGAGAATCGCTCGTCATAGCCCATAGGTTCGAGTTCGTGACGACGTTCATTGAAGCGCTGACGCCATGCATTTAGCGTCATGCCATAATCAAGGCCGATGTCATCTAATGATCGCACAACCATGTCCGTATGTTTGCGATACATCGAGCTAATTAATTCAACTGAGGGCAAATAGCCGCCGGGGAAGATATACTTTTGGATAAAATCAACATTTCGGTTGTAGCGCTCGAGACGTTGGTCAGCAATTGTGATTGCTTGTAAAACCATCAAACCACCGGGTTTCAATAAAGCATTACATTTTTTGAAGAAAGTACTCATGTACTCCGCACCCACCGCCTCAATCATTTCAACAGAAACTAACTTGTCGAATTGTCCAGTTAAGTCGCGGTAATCTTCTTATTTCAGTGTAATTCGGTCTTCTAGCCCTTTCTGTTTGACTAGATTCTCAGTGTACGCGTATTGCTCTGCTGAAATGGTTGTCGTGGTTACTTTGCAGCCATAGCGCTCCGCTGCATAAATAGCTAAACCGCCCCAACCTGTGCCGATTTCAACAAGGTGGTCTGTCGGCTGCAGCTGCAATTGATCACACAAGCGCCGAAGTTTTTCTTCTTGGGCGTCTTCTAGGCTCATATCAGCCGCAGTATAAACCGCACTGGAATATTGCAAACGTGTATCGAGGAAGCGCGTGTACAACTCATTGCCTAAATCGTAATGCGCGGCAATATTCTCTTTTGCGCGTGTTTTGCTGTTGCGGCGACGAACGTGCGAAACCATATGTAATGGCCAGGTTAACCAGGACAAACGTTTCTCTAGGGCATCCAAAACATTCAGGTTCGCAGCAAAAAATTCAATAACAGCCGTCAAATCCGGAGAAGTCCAATGCCCTGCCATAAAGGCTTCTCCAGCACCGATATCACCTGAAAAAACCATAGCTTGGTAGGTTTTTCCGTTCACAACATTAATTTCAGCGCGCGGCCCAGACAATGGACCTTGAAAGTGCGCGACTTCGCGATTGTTTTCTTTAACAATAAAGCTGCCACGTTGACTACGGTTTAAAACTGCAAATAAAACGCGTCGAGCGAAGCGCTCTATTTTTGAAACGGTTTGCATTGGTGTCACAAAAGACTCACTCGTTGATAAAGACATATCAGTTCCTTGGATATATAGAACGCACGTTCGAACAGACAAAACTACTCATTGGTTTTGCGCCTCGCGTGTCCATAAAATGGCACTCGTTTTACGGCAAGCCTTAACGCTTGCCAGTAGATTCCCGCCACTGCTTTGACTGTCATCCATGGCGTCCTAGCGAATACGTAACGAATATTTGATTGGTTTAATTGCAAGCGTTTTAAATTCATACTGGCGGTAAAAATTTTTTCCTCACGCCAAAGCTCAATGGTAACGCCAAGTAGCGAGCCCTCACGAAATTCCGGCAAGCGTAATCGCCAACGATAGTCCATCTCGATCGGATTAAAGGGGGAGACGTGAAACGACTTCTCGTGCTCAAGTGCTTGGTCCAGCGCTAGTAAATAGTAATGCCGCTCATTCCATGGTGTATTGCTCACCTCTGCTAGTAAATGAGTGAAGCTGCCATCCTCATTTGCCAGGTAATAACAATTCAGCGGACTAAAGTAGATACCAAAACAACGCACATTACCGAGCAAATAAACTCGCCCTTGGAGCGTTTCCCCGGCCAATTCAGAGATTTTATTACGTACTTTATCCGCTAAACTCTGATTTGGTTCACTTGGCTCGTCACGCAGGTAATCCGAGCTGCGGAACATAAACGCTGCGAAGCCGCTATCAATCGACAATAAGCGGCTAGAGCTTCGCGCTGAGTCAAGGTCATCAAGATCAAGCCACCATTGTGACAGTTTATAGCCGAAACCATGGGTTTTCGGCGTGTACCGTTGGTGGCTAATCTGACCTAAGTAAATGCCATGATTATTCATAATAAGCCGGTTCGTCAGCGACGACTTCTATGCCGAGGCGACGTGCGACGTCTACCGCG
Source organism: Gammaproteobacteria bacterium (assembly GCA_023481025.1). The sequence continues at coordinate 1,698 of JAMCWV010000105.1, read as the reverse complement.
CTGCGCACACCATCTTCATGGAAGCCACTGTACCAATAGGCACCGCAGAAATTGGTGTGGTTGTGACCACAGATTTCATGTCGTCGCGCACGGGCTTGAAACGAAGACACCGAATACACCGGATGGGCGTAATTAAAACGCCGCAAAATCTTGGTTGGGTCAATCGCTGCAGTATTGTTTAAGGTGACACAAAATGTCACCGGCGCCTGTGTAATTCCCTGCAAAATATTCATGTTGTAAGTAACCGTTGCTGGTAACTCGGCACCCTCGCCTCCCAGAGCCTTCGGCAAGCGATAATTCCAACTCGCCCACGCTGCTTTGCGCCGTGGCAACTGACCAATATCTGTGTGCAAAACCACTTCATTTTCTTGGTATGGAATACCTTGAAGAATCTCAGTTTCCGCAAGTGTCGCATCAGCAAGCAATGCCAACGCTTGATCGCTGTGACACGCAAAAACAACCTGATCAAACTGCTCCGTGCGTTGATCTGCAAAGTGCAAGGTTACGCCATCAGCGTGACGACTTACCGCTGTCACATCTGCATTAAGCACAATTCTCTCGGCAAATGGTGCAGTCAATGCTGGAATGTAGCTACGTGAGCCCCCTTTTATCACATGCCATTGCGGCCGATCTTGAATATTTAACAAGCCATGATTCATAAAGAAGCGGAGAAAAAATCCGAGAGGAAATTGACTTGACTCGCGCAAACTTGCCGACCAAATCGCGGCACACATAGGTAACAAGTAATTTTGCGAAAAGTCTTCACCGAGGCCAAGCTCTGTCACAAATTCAGCTAAGGTGACTGTATCGAGCTCAGTTTGACTGCGCTCTTCCAACGCTTGTTTTGCAGCTTTATTAAAAGCAACGATGTCACTCAGCATTTTATAGAAGCGCGGACGGAATAAATTACGTTTTTGCGCAAACAAGGTTGCGAAGGAATGGCCGTTGTACTCAAGACCTGTCACCGGATTAGTGACACTGAAGCTCATTTCAGTATCTTGCCAGTCGACGCCGTTGGCGCGTAGTAAGGTTTTAAAATGCGGGTAAGTGCGGTCATTAAAAACAATAAAACCCGTATCAATAGCGAATTTCGCGCCTTCTACTTCAACATCAATTGTCGCAGTATGGCCGCCAATATAATCATTTTTTTCAAACATCCATACGGTGTGTTCACGACTGAGCAAATGTGCTGCTGTCATCCCGGCGATGCCGGAGCCTATCACGGCTATTTTCATCGGTAGTCATTCCTAATTCATCGAAACAAGGCGATTAACCATCATTGATTACGCAGTCGTGCCGACAAGGCTATTTGCAACCGGTAAGGCAAACGATGGAGAGTCGCCAAAATCAAACCGAAGATACGTGGAAAGGCAATATGTGGTTTACCCCGCTGTAAACCTTTTTGGATCGCTTTACTTGCTTTGGTTACCGAAATTCGCATCGGCATTTCAAAGTCATTGGCGTCGGTCATCGGTGTCTCTACAAAACCGGGCGAAATGGTCGTTACCGCGATACCGTGGGGGCGTAAATCCGAGCGTAAACTGCCAGCAAAATAATGCACTGCCGCTTTGCTCGCCCCATATGCTTCAGCGCGGGTAAACGGAATGAGTCGCGCCATACTGTCGACAATGGCAATTCGACTTCCTGCGCGTAGCACTCGCACCAAAGCCTCGCAACAATAGACGACGCCAAAAAAAT
>JAMCWV010000255.1 GCA_023481025.1 Gammaproteobacteria bacterium | reverse complement strand
CGTTGCTGGCAAAATTGATCCGGCTGACGATATCGACACGATCAATATGGAACTGGTTTTGTCTGATATGGACAGCGCTGAACGCGCTATTTTCCGGGTTAGCAAAAAAGCGAAAGGCGGCGACAAAGACGCCAAAGCAGAAATGGCCGTGCTGGAAAAAGTAAAGGTACATTTAGAGCAAGGCCACACGCTGTGGTTTAACGATTGATGCCAGCTTATCCAGCCGTAAATCGGGTACGGGTACGACACCGGTATTTGGCTCGATAGTACAAAACGGGAAGTTGGCCGCTTCAATGCCAGCTTTGGTCAGAGCGTTAAATAAGGTAGATTTTCCAACATTAGGTAAACCTACAATGCCACATTTGAAACCCATGAGTGTATCCTTTAAAGTGCTGTTATCCGCGGGATCTGCCCCGCCATTTTAGCTGGCTTGAAAACTATGTAAACGGTGCTGTGCTTTTACCAAGCCATCTTTGGCCAGCAGGGCAAAACAAGCTACGGCTTCATCAATGCTTGCGTCGAGTAGTTTCTGTTCACTGGCTGGTGCTTTACCTAGCACAAAGCCGGTAACCTGATCTTTATGACCGGGATGCCCGATCCCTAGCCGTAACCGGTAAAAATTCGGATTGTTGCCAAGCTTACTGGTTATATCGCGCAAGCCATTGTGGCCAGCATGGCCACCGGCAAATTTGAACTTAGCACTGCCGGGAGGTAATGCGAGTTCGTCATGCACTACCAGTATTTGCTCCGGTGTCAGTTTATAAAACTGTGCCATGGCCAATACAGCTTTGCCACTTAAGTTCATATAGGTGTTGGGGATAAGTAATTTGAATTCTTGACCCGCAAGCATGAATTTTCCGGTATGGCCAAAAAATTTTGCTTCGGGTTTTAGTGGAGTATTATAAACTCGGGCGAGCTGCTCCACAAACCAAACGCCAGCATTATGTCTGGTGTATTGGTACTCGGGGCCTGGATTACCCAGGCCCACGACTAGCTGTATCTTTGGTAGAACAGCGTCAGACATTACTCAGCGGCAGTGTCTTCTTCAGCTTTACCAGCTGGTTTATTGACAGAAACTACTGGCAGGTCATGACCTTCACCCTTAGTTAACTGCACAAAAGTTACACCTTTAGGTGCTTTGATGTCAGTCAGGTGCAGGGTAACACCTACTTCAACGTCAGCAACGTCAACTTCGATAAACTCTGGCAGATCCTGTGGTAAACAGGCAATTTCAACTTCGTTCAGACCGTGTACAACTACACCACCTTTTTTACCAGCAGCTTCTTCGTTGATAAAGTGAATGGGTACAGTGGTATGCAGTTCTTGACCTGCTTCTACGCGTTGGAAGTCAACGTGCAGGATTTTTGGCTTGAACGGGTGACGTTGCATGGCTTTAACGATAGCTTTAACTTCTTCACCGGCTACGTTAATAGTCAGAATGTGAGAGTAGAAAGCTTCGACGCTCTGTGCTTTTAACAGCTTTGAGTGTTCTAAAGTAACAGATTGTGCTGGCTGACTACCACCATAGATGATAGCTGGCACTTTGTCTTCGTGACGCAGGCGGCGGCTCGCACCTTTCCCCAGGTCAGCGCGGACTTCTGCTGTTAATGTAAAAATTGCATCAGACATTGATGTACTCCAAAAATTAGTTTGTGTTGCGGCTTGCGACCAGCCGCAACTTGTAGCCCTTACAAAAGGCGCGACATATTACCACCAGCGTAGGGTAGCTGCAAATGAAAAAGGCGCCGGTGAGACGCCTTTATTACAGTGTTTTGGAATAAATGCGATAAAACAGTGCTACGAAGCTATAAGTTACTAAGCAATGTTACAAAGCAATGCGCTAGTGTTAGTCAAACATCGAAGAAATAGATTCTTCGTTGCTAATACGACGAATACACTCAGCTAATAATTCACTTAGGGTTAATTGCCGAACTTTTGGTATGGCGCGCATAGCCGCAGACAGCGGGATGGTATCAGTGATAATTAGCTCGTCAATTACCGAGTTGCTGATAATTTCTGGCGCGTTACCAGAGAAAACGGCATGAGTTGCGTAAGCAAACACGCGCTTCGCACCTTGTTCTTTTAACGCTTCAGCTGCTTTACACAGGGTGCCGCCGGTATCAATCATGTCGTCAACGATAATACAATCGCGATCTTTTACATCACCAATAATATGCATAACCTGTGATACGTTGGCTTTAGGGCGACGCTTATCGATAATGGCTAAATCGGCATCATTTAGCAGTTTTGCTACTGCACGAGCCCGCACCACACCGCCAATATCCGGTGAGACAACCACGGGTGCCTGCAGCGATTTTTTACGCATATCATCTAACAGCACCGGGCTGGCAAAGACGTTATCTACCGGTACGTCAAAGAAACCTTGGATCTGTTCGGCATGTAAGTCAACCGTCAGCACGCGGTCAACACCTACGCTAGATAAAAAGTCGGCAACGACTTTAGCCGTAATGGGTACCCGGGCGGAACGAACCCGGCGATCCTGTCTGGCATAACCAAAATAAGGAATAACCGCCGTGATCCGGCCTGCTGATGCGCGACGTAATGCATCTACCATTACGATAAGCTCCATCAGGTTATCGTTAGTTGGTGCGCAGGTAGATTGGATAATAAACACGTCTGAACCGCGTACATTTTCGTTGATTTGCACACTGACTTCGCCATCACTGAAGCGACCGACGGCGGCGTCTCCCAGTTTGATGTAAAGACGGCTGGCGATTTTGTTGGCAAGATCTGGTATGGCGTTACCAGCGAAAATCTTCATGTCGGGCACGGTAGGATCCTCAGGGCAGTGGTGAGTCCGGTTTAAATCATTATAACGCCGCTTGGCTAAGGATTGCTCAGCTTTTGTTTAGCAATTTTGCTAACTAAGGTGCTGGACAATAGTACCGCCAAACGGCATCAGCTGTTGTAGTCGGTATCAGCCAACGCAGCCAATAACGGTGACTGGTTGACCCCTCTGGCAATAAAGCCCCGGCAATTTGCCGGAAGCTGCGCAAGGGCATGTTGAGCACTGGCCGTATCCGGAAATTCGGCGAACACACTTGCGCCAGTACCCGTCATTCGACACGGCGCATATTCTATCAACCACTGTAAGGTTATTGCAACAATAGGATACAGCTGTTCGACCAGATGCTGACAATCATTCTGCCAATCGCTTTGTAGTAATTCGGTTAAAGTAATCGCAGGCGTATCGCGTTTTAACGCCGGGTGGCTAAAAACCTCTGCGGTGCTGATATGACAAGCCGGTGTCACGATAAGATAGGTTTTTTCTGGTAATTGCACCGGTTGTAAGTGCTCACCCACACCTTCGGCAAAAGCCGTTTTGCCATGGACAAATACCGGCACATCAGCGCCAAGGGTTAAGCCTAAATTTGCCAGTTGGGTAGTGCTTAAATTTAGTTGCCATAATTTATTTAGTGCGTGTAAGGTGGTGGCGGCATCGGATGAACCACCGCCAAGTCCACCACCCATCGGTAGGTTTTTTTCAAGCCTGATACTACAGCCGGCATTGGCGGTGGCATAGGGTTTTAGCAACATAGCCGCTTTATAAATCAGATTGTCGGTGCCATTTAATGCGGCATCGCTGCAGTCGAGCGTCACTTTATTGCTGTGATCGGCGCTAAAATGCAGCATATCGCCGACATCGAGCATTTGAAACAAGGTTTGCAAGTTATGATAGCCATCAGCACGGCGGCCGGTGATATGTAAAAATAAGTTGAGTTTGGCTACTGCAGGCAAGCTTAATATCATGGTTGCCAACTCCGGATCACTAAGCGAATTTGCGTATCGTCGCTTTGCAACTGTAATTGTTTGGGTAAAGACAGTGCATCGTTGAAAAAACTGCGGTAACTCAGCTGCCAGCGAATACCGGTGCTATCGGTTAAGGTAAAGCTAATCAGCCGTCCGGCGTGGTCATATTCCAGTTCCGTTGCGCTGTCGCCGGGCAAACCGCGTAACCACAATGCCATATCATGCAGTGGTATTGACCAACCGGCTAATTGCCAGAGTAAACTGCTGGCATCGGTGGCCTGATAACGTTCGCCACGCACCAGCAATTCGGTTAAATCGGCTTGCTGGCGCAGTTCAAATAAACTAATACCCAGCATATTGGCTAATCTGGCTTGATAATCGGTATTATTAAACTGCTGCCAGCGTAAATTACCGCTTACTGATTCGGCGGGTGATTTTAAGCCCA
>JAMCWV010000182.1:3732-4216 GCA_023481025.1 Gammaproteobacteria bacterium | reverse complement strand
TGAGTCGCTTCGGTGCAGGGCGCGGCGATTGGTATCGGCACGACCTTATTATTGCACTGCGACCTGATTTACGCAGCAGATGATGCGGTGTTCGCGCTACCGTTTGTAGATTTAGCCCTGGTACCAGAGGCCGGTTCAAGCTTATTGCTACCGCAAATCGCGGGCTACCCCCGTGCGGCTGAGCTGTTGTTGTTAGGGGAACCTTTCGATGCACACAAAGCCAAAGAGATGGGCCTGATTAACGCTGTTGTAGGCGTTGCTGAGCTTGCAGAGACAACCGCTGAGGTTGTGGCGAAGTTGGCAGCTAAACCGCCGCAGGCCCTGCGTCGCAGCAAACCCATTCTTTACCAGGCGCTGTTTGCACCCGGTTCACGCGCACCCGCCACAAAAAAGACAGCAGCCGCCAGGCACAGCATCAGTTCGGATGAGGATGTTGAACTCGTTAAAGTCGCCGTGGATGAGCCCGGCGTGGGCGAATCGGACG
>JAMCWV010000182.1:1438-3722 GCA_023481025.1 Gammaproteobacteria bacterium | reverse complement strand
TCTTTATGAAAGCTTTGGGCAGTGAAGAGGCCCAGCGCGTGATCGCGGCGAAAGCTGCAGGTAAGAAGAAATAGCTAATTTGTTGAATAAGTAGACATTTGATTGCAGCGGCCTGGATCGAGGCGGAACTTGCCTTGCAAAGGCGCTGCGCATCATAGATAATGCGCAGCGGTGGCCCCATGGGTCCCCTCGCAACGTTAACTGGTGAACCCGGTCAGGCCCGGAAGGGAGCAGCCGCAGTCAGGGATACGTGTGCCGGGGTGCGGCTTGTGGGGTCACCACCTTCTTCGATTTTCTTGCTTTACCTTTCCTTCTTTAAATTCCTTGTATTGTATTTTTCGTAGGTCAGGCTCCGCCTGACACCGCACAATGTTGGACCTACGGCGATCATTGCGCTTGCTAGCTGTAGCTGTTTAAATAGATCCTGTATAGACAGCTAGAGAGAATGAGGCAGCGATGAAAAAGAATAAAGAAGCGGTGTATTACGGCGACTACCTGCAGTTGGACAAATTACTCGACGCCCAGGCACTGCAAAGTGAAAAGTATGCCCAGCCTGCTCATGACGAGATGTTATTTATTGTGGTGCACCAGGCCTACGAACTGTGGTTTAAGCAGGTGTTGCATGAACTGCGCTCGGTGCTGGCTATTTTTCGGGCAGACAAGGTCGCTGACGAGTCGCTGATGACGGTGGTCCATCGCTTGAATCGGGTGGGTAAAATCCAGCAGCTGCTCAATCAACAAATTGGCGTACTGGAGACGATGACACCGCAGGATTTTCTGGAGTTTCGTGATTACCTGGTGCCGGCGTCTGGCTTTCAAAGCATTCAGTTTAAAGAACTGGAGATTAGCCTTGGTTTGCAGCGCGATACGCGGATTCCTTTTGATCAGCAATCGTTCTATACCCGGATTAATCAAACCGACCGGGATTATCTGGCGGATTTAGAACAGCAACCAAGCTTATTTGCCTGTGTGGATGACTGGCTGGCACGCATGCCGTTTCTGGACATGGATAACTTTGCTTTTGCCGAGCATTTTAAAAATGCCATTGAAGAGAGCCTGGCCAAAGACGAAGCGATTTTACGTAGCAACGAATTGTTGAGCGAAGAAGAGCTGGAAGCTGAGCTGAAAGAGCTTGATGGCAGCCGGCAGAACTTTGCGGCGTTGTTTGATGCGAAGCTGTATCAACATATGCAGGAGCAGGGCAGGGTGCGGCTGTCACAGCGGGCGTTGCAGGGCGCATTATTTATTAATCTGTATCGCGAAGAGCCGGTGTTTAACCTGCCGTTTCAGGTGCTGAGCTGCCTGGCGGATATGGACGACAATATGACGATCTGGCGCTATCGCCATGCGATGATGGTGCAACGCATGCTGGGGTCAAAGATTGGTACCGGCGGCTCATCCGGCCATGATTACCTGCGTAAAACCACCGAAAAGAACCGCATATTTACCGATTTACTGAACATGTCCACCTACCTGTTACCCAAAAGCGCATTGCCCGCATTACCGGACAGCGTGCGCAGCGCCCTGCGCCGCGGCTGATTGGCAATATATGCGAATTATGACGGTGTGTTGCTGTAGGCGAGGCTGCGCCTGACGTTACACATTGCTCGGCGTCAGGCAGAGCCTGATCTACGGTTGCTGACGGCCTGGCGTGCGGGGTATGGCATGTTGCGTTGTTGGGGCGTCGAGCGCATGGATGCGCGAGCCGAGCCTACAGGGATGTATTTACGGCGTCCCCAACAAGGCATATGCCATGGCCCGCAAGAGCCAGGCGTTTCCGCGATGGTTAACGTCATCACTGCGTGACGCGGACGCAGCCTGACCTACACACCCACCCGCGGTTACATCGCAATGCGCTTTTCTAGCGCGGCGATGGCGCGCTGGCAGCGCAGCAGGCGCTGCTGGCAGGCGATCACCCGTTCCGATTTACCCTCAGTATCGGCTGCCATTTGTGCTTCACGCAGGTTATCGGTGAGCCGCCTTTCATATTCATGATGCTTGGCCAACTCTAATTGCAGCTGCGTTGCGCGGCTGGTTTTTTGTGCATGGCGATCAACCGAACTGGCCTTTGCCGGACGTTTTGCACGATAAACAGCCTGAATAAAGGCGTTTAATTGTGCATCCACATGCTCCACAAACCACTGATAACTCGTTGAATGCTCAGATAGCTGAGAAAGTTTCTGCAGGTTATCGCGGATTTCCTGCAGGTAGTCGCAGCTCTTATCACTGCGACATTGGAACAGCTCGGCGCTAAACCAGTCACTACGGAGGGTCGCGGGCATCG
>JAMCWV010000182.1:0-1428 GCA_023481025.1 Gammaproteobacteria bacterium | reverse complement strand
ACGCTTGGTCAAGAATCTCGAGAAGCCCCTCAATATCTGAATTGGTATTCATTTGTTAACGCCTTTCTAACATGGTTTTGTATACAATTCGTGCAATTGTCAACTGCGCATAAAAACATCTGGTCCGACCGATTAATATAATGTTAACTCATTGATTATAAAGTTAATAAATCATAACTCTTGAAAGAATTAAACATTAAATCAAAGTTCGCCGCTATTTTAATCATCATAGTCCATTGTTCATAACAAGGCTTGAACAGGTGGTTGTTTAAGGACCAGCACGTAGCTAGTATCGAACCCCTCAACACAACCACGTGTTGCCAATAGGCGCAAAATAACAAAAGTGCGCCCAATAAACCAAAAAAGGCACTTATCAATAAGTGATCCAGGGAGATTATCAATGCACACCAATAGCAAATTAGCGAAATCAGTTCGCTTGGCGCTGATGTATGGTGCGACAGCAACCGCACTTAGCGGCGCATCTGTTGCCGTGGCCCAAGACGAAAATACGTCAATGGACCGTCCAGAGCGAATTCAGGTTACTGGTTCTCGTATCCAGCGCACCGACATGGAAGGCGCTTTACCAGTTACCGTGATTGACCGTGAATCTATTGAAATGTCAGGTGAGATTTCAGTATCTGACCTTTTACGTAACACTGCGTTCAACAGCGCAGGTTCGATTCGTCCACAGTCTGGTTCTTCAGCACAGGGCGTAAGCTCAGTTGACATGCGCGGCCTTGGCGCGAACCGTACCCTTATTTTGGTTGATGGCCGTCGTTTGACTATGTCACCTTCAACCGGTAGCTACCAGGATTTAAACCAGATTCCTATGGCTGCGGTAGAGCGCATCGAAGTACTGTCTGACGGCGCATCAGCTGTTTACGGTTCTGACGCCATCGGTGGTGTTATTAACGTGATCACCCGTCGCGATTTCAACGGTGTTGAGCTGCAAATTGGTGCTGGTGAAGTCAGCGTACCAAGCGAAGGCGGTGATCGTGAGAACGGTAGCCTGGTATTTGGTTCTGCGTCAGACACAACCAGCGTGATTGGTGGTGTTTCATGGAACCGTCGCGGTATTATCTATGAAAACGCATTCCCATGGGTTACCCCTGGTTCTTCTGTATACGGTAACAACTTCACTTCAGCGACGAACCCGAACAACCATTGGGGCTTCCGTACTGAATTAGATGACGCAGGTAACCCAACTGGTAACACCCGCCTTGACGAAGACGGCAACCCAGTAGCCGTTGCTCCACCGATTCTTGGTATCCCAGGTGGTTGTGGTGGTGACAACTTCATTCCAGGCAGTGTGAACTTCCTGCCAGAGAGCCAGGGTTACAACAATCCGGATTTCTATCAGGTTGACCGTTGTCAGTATGACTTCAATGCATCAAATGCAAACGAAGCATCAACGGGTAACGAATCTGT
>JAMCWV010000206.1 GCA_023481025.1 Gammaproteobacteria bacterium | reverse complement strand
CATCAACAAATTATCATTTAGGTTTAACCCTTGGTGATGGTCGCAGTGAAGTTGAAGTGAATCTAGAAATTCGCCTCGGCCGTGGTGCTTTGCCGGATGAAGAGAACGTTTACAAAGCGAACGAAGTGTTTGAAAACTTGCGTCCGCGTGAAGAAAGCTAAATGTGGCTCATACTCAGGGAGGAGTTTTAGCGTTGACGACGGTTCTTTTTCTTAATCCGCTAGCGAATCGCCGCAAAGACCGTTTGGTAACGATGCTTGAGCGCCATTTGCAAACTGCAGGTGAGCACTACCATCGTTTTGAAACATATCCACAGGTTAGCCAAACCGTTGCTGCTTTTGAGCGTTTACAAGCGAGCACAGCGATTGAGCGCGTGGTTGTGCTCGGTGGTGATGGCACCTTGCATCAAGCGGTCAACGCTCTGGTGGGAACTCAACTGCCCATTGGTTATATCCCGTGCGGTACAGGGAATGACTTCGCCCGTGCTTGGTTCAAAACGACAGCAGACAGCAAATCACATAACGATCAGTTCTGGTTAGAACAGGCTTTAAATGCACCAATCCAGACCATTGATCTTGGTCAAGTTGGTTCACGATATTTTGTTAATGTTGCCGGCGTCGGCTTTGATGCGGAAATTGTACAGCGTTTGGGTAGCAAAAAATACCTCTGGCCACGACTGAGTTACCTCGCGTGTGCGCTGTTGAGCTTGCTTAGCTATCGCGAGCAACCACTTCATTTTCGTGGGACCCAGCAAAAGTTGTTAGCGCTAGGGCAGCGGAAGACCTTGCTCCTCACTGCGGCCAATAGCAATTATTTTGGTGCTGGTATGCATATCGCACCGCATGCGGTGATGAATGATGGCTATTTGGCGTATTGTTTAATCGAGGCGATGCCGCTATGGCGTAAACTATTTAGCATTCCGAAGCTCTATCAAGGTCGTCATTTAAATTTAAAGCAAGTCCACAGCGGTCAATTTTCGGCGCTGGAAATTACCACACCGGATTTGCCGGTCGAAGCGGATGGTGAATGGATCGGCACCACGCCTATCCGGATTCGGACTATTCCTGCAGCGTTTCAATTGCGCCGGCCAGAGACGGGATCCAACTGACAGGCTGCAAGTAGCTGCTGCCAATATTCCGCATGAATACGAACTTTCCGTTGTAGTTGTGCCGCATAACTCTGGTCACCGACCAAACGGTCAAAATAGTCCTGCCACGCCGGCGATTCATAGTAGCTTTGCAGCTGCCGCAAGCGCACCGTTAACTGTTGTTGAAAGCCGTCCCAGCGCGCAAACATAGGCTGCAATTCGGCAATCCAAAAGTTCAACATAACCGTGTGTAGGTATTCTGCTTCCAACGGTGTTCGTGTGGCCGAGCAGCGCAGCGCCTGTTCCGCCCCCGCGAGTTGTTGATTCAGTGCGCGCATCGCACCTAATGCATGTTGTTGTGAACGCCAATAGCGCGGTAAAAAGTGACTTTGACCAAGAACTTGCCAGCTGGGTTGCCAAAAATCTGCCAGATTCAAATCACCCAATGTTTCGGTATGACTCGGTTGCTGAATATAATCGTCGATTGCAGCTAGTACGTACAGAATGTTATCCAGTGCGGCTAAGCTTTCTTGCGCACCACCCATATCGTCTGGAGCAAGCAGGTTACGGCCAGGTCGCAAGGTGTCGCGTAAGATGGTCTCGGCAGTCACTAATCGCTGCGTCCAAAGTGGCAATGTCTCTTGTTTATGGGAAATTGCCGCAGCGAGTTCAGCAGCGATGGAAGGACTCGCGACGTCCGTATCGGCTAGACATTCGGGCAGGGCGATGAGCATCTCAATTTCATGCCGTACACGTAGGTGAGGGGGGTGCACACGCCCTAAGGAACTATTGCGATCGGCAATGAGCTGGCCAGCGCGACAGCGGTTCAAGCGTTGGCTGGTAACTAAGCTAATGGTGTATTCAGGAATTTCACTGCGACTTTCTTGTACCCTTGGCAAACGTTCGAACCGCGGGAGTTCGACGGGGACAACGTCACTGTCGGTGAGTCGCGCAATCCGTCCCTGATAATCGCTCAGCGCTGATGAACTGGTGCGACTACAGGCGCTTAACATGAGTGCGGCAACGCAGAGCAGCAGAGCCGTGCGCAAATTTAACTTTTGCGTTACACTAGCGGCGATTTTTGCAGGCATGGTCGCAGTCCAAGATAAGAGGTCTCTATGTTTACTGGTATCGTTCAAAGCAAAGCTCAGGTTAACTCGATTCGCGATCAAGGGCAATTTCGTCAACTTGAAATTGCAGTGGCACCAGAGCATTTATTGGCCGTGGAAACCGGCGCTAGTATTGCGATTAATGGCTGCTGTTTGACCGTTACCGGTTTCGAACACCAAGTGACCGAAGAACGTTCTCTGGTTCGTTTTGATGTCATCGATGAAACCCTTCGTTTGACCAACTTGGGTGCTCTCAATGTCGGCAATGCGGTTAACTTTGAGCGGTCGTTAACGCTCGGGCGGGAATTAGGTGGGCATATTGTCTCTGGCCATATCCAAACCACTGCGGTGTTAGCAGAGCGTATTGACAGTGAAAACAACTGTCGGATGTATTTAACGCTGGAGCCGAAGTGGCTTGAATATATTTTACCTAAAGGTTTTGTAGCAGTAGACGGCGCTAGTTTAACCGTTGGTGAAGTGACCGACGAGGGGTTTTGGCTGCATTTAATCCCAGAAACTTTGGATTTGACCATTCTCGGCGACGCCGTACCGGGGCAAAAAATAAACATTGAAGCGGATCAGCAAACCGTGACTATCGTCGAAACTGTCAAGCGTGTGTTGCAACGTTCAGCGGCAAATCAATAATACTGTTCATCGTCCGCCTTGATGCGAACATGAAACTTGTCGTCGCCGACATCACGGAACAGTTCGACATATAAAATATCTCCGCAAACAGGACACTCTTCTTCGTAATTTTGTGGATCATCTGCGGATAAGTCGACGTAAAAATGAATCGTGTGCCCGCAATGCGGACAATGTGCAGCTGCATCGTGCAATTTTTCTTGGTCCATAACGATGTCCTCGAACAGTCGTAAAAAAGTACCTCTGTCTTCAACTATAGCAACGTCGACCGCTTGCTGCTGTGGATTCTGCTTGGGAGTGTGTAACGTGACGTCATTTCGACAAATTTTCTTCCCGGCGAGACCTGCATGAGTGCTTATTTAGGTCAGGGGGCCGCATTACTTGCGGCATTGTGTTGGGCGTTAGCAACATTAATGTATGCGCGCAGCAGTCATCATTTAAGTTCGGCCCAGCTGAATTTAGTCAAAGGCCTGATTGCAACGCCTTTGTTAGCGATTGGCCTGCTGGTCTTTAGTAATCTTGAACAACTAAGCTGGGCGAGCACGCCCATCTGGTTGTTGCTATTGAGCGGGGGTATTGGTATCACAATTGGCGATACCTGTTATTTTTCCGCGCTTCGTCGTCTCGGTGCTGGACACACCATTCTGCTGGAATATCTTGCGCCACCATTTGCAGCGTTAATTGCTTGGTTGTTTATTAGTGAAACACTGAGTTGGCGTGAGTTGCTGTCTGCGGTCGTGGTCATTAGTGGGGTTTTATTGGTCCTGACCGAACGACAACCAGTTTCTGGGGTGCCATTGTCACGTAGTGGCGTATTATTTGGTGTCGCTGCTGCAGTCTGCCAAGCCGTTGGTTTGGTGATGGCTTTTTATGCCTTCCAACACTTTACCATTAATGCTTTACAGGCGGCGATGCTGCGTCTCGCCGCTGGTACTATTATGCTGACGGTCATCTTATTGATCGTGCGCCCGCAAATGTTCAAATCGACACTCAGTGCGGTGCGCCAAACGAACCTGCCAATTTTGCTCAGTGCGATATTTCTCGGTACTTTTTTAGCAATTTGGCTACAACAAACCGCGATTCATTATGTAACACCAGGCATTGCCCAAACGCTGCTATCGACAGCGCCATTATTTATGTTGGGCATCAATGTTGTGCGTGGTCGTCGCATTAGCTTTCGAGCCCTTGCGGGCACCGTCATCGCCATGCTCGGAATCAGTGCTTTATTTCTGCTCTGAGTCAGGCTGCGCACGAGATTCTTGATTGCGTTGCAGACGCTGCTTCGGTATAGTTGCCCGGTTCATTTTTCGACGTATTTAATTCATACAAGTGGCACTTGGTAGGTGTCACCACTGTAAAAAGGAAAGATCATGCCGGTAATTACTCTCCCTGATGGTAGCAA
>JAMCWV010000217.1 GCA_023481025.1 Gammaproteobacteria bacterium | reverse complement strand
CGGCCAATAGATCTTGGTAAGTCCGTGCTGGTGCTGAGCGACCACGCGACTCGGTTACAACCGGTGCAGCAGGTACGCGTGAACGTTGCGGCGCGGCACCGCGCTTACTGTCGACCAATAAGGTATAGACGGATTGCGAGTCATGGCTCCACTCAAGCTGTGAACCCCAAACTGCATTGACGGCAGATTGTGTCCACTGACTAGCGCGGCCACGTTCAACATCGATACGCCACAAATAGGTGCCATTTTCTTCCATGTTTAAGAAAGCGATGGTTTTACCGTCAGGTGACCAGCTCATACCGGTTGCACGCATATCTTGTGGTAAACCACGAATGTCACGACTGCTGCCATCGGCGATGTTTAACAAGCGGAAACTTGAAACATAGCGACTTTGGCTGGTGGTTTGGTTGTCTGGATTAATCCGCATACCGGCAAGACGATACTCGCTGGCAGCAAGATCGACCAGTGTCGGCAATGCTGGATAATCGAGGATAAGTAACACATCGCCATTTGGGCTAATACTTGCGCCCGGAGCTGGTGCTGCGTCGACGATATCAATAATTTCTTGAGCTGGCTGTTGGTAGCCGGTATGCACCGGATTGGCAACAGCGACACTGCTCACAAGCAAGCACAAAAGTGCAACTGCACTGATCAGTCGTGCCATGTTGAGGTCTCCCTGAGGGTTGATACAAACCCCCATCAAACCTGAATACGGTGACTTTGGCTAGTGTTATGAGATTAAGCGAGGAAATTCGCGGTTGATTGCCGGCTAAAAAGCAAAAAGGAGGCGAAATGCCTCCTTCATGTTTATCCTGCGTAACGGATTATTTCACTTCAATACCAGCGGCTTGCAAATCGGCGTGGTAAGAAGAGCGAACTAATGGACCAGACGCCGCTTGTGTAAAGCCCATGCGGTCAGCTTCGCGCTTAAACATGGCAAATTCGTCCGGTGTGACATAACGTGCAACGGGAATATGGTGCCGGCTTGGCTGTAAATATTGACCAATGGTCAACATGTCGACGTTGTGACGACGCAGATCTTCCATCACTTCAAGAATTTCTTCGTTGGTTTCACCTAAACCGACCATCAAACCTGACTTGGTGCGAACATCAGGACGACGCTCTTTGTAGAGTTTGAGTAAGTCGAGTGACCATTGATAGTTAGCACCTGGGCGCGCCGCCTTGTAGAGGCGTGGCACAGTTTCTAAATTATGGTTAAACACGTCCGGTGCTTCACCTTCGAGAATATCGAGCGCCACTTGCATCCGGCCACGGAAGTCAGGAACCAGGACTTCGACTCGAATACCTGGGGTGTGGGCACGAATTTCGCGAATAGAGTCGGCAAAGTGCTGCGCACCGCCGTCACGTAAATCATCGCGATCTACTGATGTGACAACCACATACTTCACACCCATGTCGCGAATGGTTAAGCCTAACTTATGCGCTTCTGCTGGATCAGGCGGTAATGGCCGGCCGTGAGCAACGTCACAGAATGGGCAGCGACGGGTACAAATATCACCTAAAATCATGAAGGTTGCAGTACCGTGGTTAAAGCATTCTGGCAGGTTAGGGCAGGATGCCTCTTCACATACAGAGTGCAGGCCATGTTTGCGCATGGCTTGCTTAATTTTGTCGATTTTTTCGCTGGAAGTCGGTAGTTTTACTTTTAGCCATTCCGGTTTGCGTAGCATCTGTTCGCGTTCGACCGGCATGATCTTGACCGGAATCAGCGACATTTTGTCGGCATCACGTAATTTCGTGCCGGCTTCGATGCGTGCGCTCTTGGTCGCAGGCTGTGATTTCACTACGTCTGAATTAGCCATGTTTGGGTAAACCTGTCTGTTCGTCGATGTCAGTGTATTGCAGAAGCTGAGCAAACTCGGCAGTAATGAGTTCGGCCGCTTCGGCAAACGAAGTTGGCCCGCCATGGGCGCTCGTTTGAGTCATGACCATTCCGGCATATCCGCATGGGTTAATGCGTAGGAACGGTGACAAGTCCATGTTGACGTTCAGTGCTAACCCGTGAAAAGAGCAGCCTCGTCGAATCCTTAACCCCAGTGAACATACTTTCTCGGCGCCAATGTAGACGCCCGGAGCGTCAGGTCGAGGTGCCGCGCTGACGTCATACTTAGCCAGCATGTTCACGATGGTATTTTCAATTTGTGTGACCAGTTCACGTACGCCCATTTTCCGGCGACGGATGTCGAGCATGAAGTATACCACGACCTGTCCGGGACCGTGATAGGTCACTTGTCCGCCACGATCGACTGGCACGACTGGTATATCACCAGGTGCAAGAAGATGTTCTTCTTTTCCTGCTTGGCCTTGGGTAAATACCGGCGGATGCTCGACGACCCAGAGCTCATCAGCGGTATGTTCATCGCGGTTGTCGGTAAAGGCCTGCATAGCCTTCCAAACCGGCTCATAGTCAAGACGACCGAGCTGGCGAATGATAAGTCGATTCATGGTGTCTATTGTACTCTATCGAGCGTTGAATTACAGGACGTAGCGCACGTCGTCGATGTCAGATAAGGACCGGTATAACGTTTCGACGTGGATTTTACTCGTGACGACCACGGAAACCGATACCGAAAAGTAGTTACCCTTGCTGGATGGACGAATCTCTGGGCTGTAGTCACCGGGTGCATGTTCCTGAACGACCGCAATGATTTCGTCCGCCAATGAGTCAGTGGCGACGCCCATGACTTTGAAGGTGAAGTCACACGGAAAGTCGAGTAACTCGTCAAATTTGGTATTCATGCGGTACTCCCGAAGCCGCTTTAGCTGCGGCTTGCTCTAAATAATTCAATTAGCTGCTGAGTCACTGGTCCACAGTGACCGTCAGCGATGATTTCATTGCCGACTTGGCCGACCGGAATGATCTCACGGGTGGCGCTGGTCATAAAGCATTCGTCCGCAGCAAATAACTCAGCGGTCGAAAATGCTTGTTCTCGCACCTTTATATGGGCGCCGCGGGCTAAATTCAAGACGTGCTGACGGGTTAATCCGGCTAGTATGAGTTCATCAGCGGGCGGCGTGATGAGTTCATTATCTTTGACGATAAAGTAGTTACATGACGCGCCTTCAGTGATGCGGCCGGCACGATGAAGTATCGGCTCTTGTCCACCACTGGCGGAGGACTGTAATTTTAACAAAATATTACCCAGTAAGCTGACCGATTTAATGTCACAACGGAGCCAGCGAATGTCTTCGAGCAATTCGACCTTCACCGGTGTTGGCTCACCTGCAGGTGGTGTAAATGGCACCAAATAAGCCATGACCGTCGGTTGCATATTTGGGCTGGGTAAATGATTGCGCGGAAATTCAGCGCCACGGGTAATTTGGATGTACAAAATTGCATTGTCGAGCTGCTCGATTGAGAGTAAATGCCGTAAAATGGCTTCCCACTCAGCAGGGCTATGCGGTGGTGTAATGCCGATCGCATGGAGACTGTTGTGAAGACGCTGCATGTGTTCGGCCAACATAAATGGTTGACCTTGATAGACAGGAAGCACCTCATAGATGCCGTCGGCAAACAAAAATCCCCGGTCGAAGACGGAGATTTTTGCTTGTTCATGGGGGACATAGTCCCCATTCAGATAAATCAGGCTCATTCGTCGCTGAAGCTCTTCTTGATACTGTCGATGATACGCTTAAAGAAGCCACCTTCTTCAACGCTTTGCAAAGTCACGAGCGGAAAGCTAGCAATGTCGCGATCACCTAAGGTGAGGTTGACCGTGCCGACGACTTCGCCTTTAGCTAACGGCGCTTCCAATGCTTTATCGAGGACGAAATTCGCGCGCAAATTTTGCCGTTGACCACGCGGTAGGGTGACGACCACTTCGGCACCGGTACCCAATTGGATTTCATCCACGGAACCACCCCAAATACGCTGGCTCGCAAGTTGTTCGCCAGCTTCATAGGCGGTGACTGTTTCATAATAACGGAAGCCGTAGTTGAGTAATTTTTTTGTTTCCGCCGCGCGGGCTTGTTCACTTGCAGTACCCAAAACCACAGTAATTAAACGAGTATCGCCGTCAACAGCAGAGGTGACCAAGCTGTAGCCCGAATCACGGGTAAAACCGGTTTTAATGCCATCGACATTAAGGCTGCGGTCCCACAGTAACGAGTTCCGGTTATATTGGCGAATGCCGTTGTAAGTAAACTCGCGTTCCGCGTAAATGGCATATTCTTCTGGCACATCGCGAATTAATGCTTGGCCGAGTAAGGCCATATCGCGAGCAGTCGTGATTTGGTCC
>JAMCWV010000003.1:3479-4345 GCA_023481025.1 Gammaproteobacteria bacterium | reverse complement strand
TCAAGCGAATTCGGAGCATTGCCGCCACAAAATTTTTAACGCGTCGTGGACGATTGACGGCGTTGACCAAGAAAAGTCCTTATTTAAAATGATCAAGCGCACCTTCGAAGTGACGCCTGATTATGTGTTGTCAGCCTACAAAGACAACGCGGCAGTAATGGTCGGTAGTGAAGCAGGGCGGTTCTTCCCAGACCCAGCAAGCTGCGAATACCGCTACCATGGCGAGCCTATTCATATCTTAATGAAAGTCGAAACCCACAACCATCCAACTGCAATTTCTCCATACCCAGGTGCGGCAACTGGTTCTGGCGGTGAAATTCGTGACGAAGGCGCAACGGGGATTGGTGCCAAGCCGAAAGCCGGTTTAGTGGGCTTTTCGGTATCGAACTTGCGCATTCCGGGCTTTGAACAGCCGTGGGAGCAAGACTTTGGCCGCCCAAGTCGGATTGTCAGCGCACTCGACATTATGATCGAAGGCCCACTCGGCGGTGCCGCATTCAATAACGAATTTGGCCGACCGAACATTTTAGGTTATTTCCGTACTTACGAAGAACAAGTCGTTAGTTTTAACGGTGAAGAAGTTCGTGGTTACCACAAGCCGATTATGATTGCCGGTGGACTGGGTAATATCCGTGAAAGTCACGTTGAAAAAGGCGATATTCTCGTTGGCGCGCCACTGGTCGTACTCGGCGGCCCTGCCATGAATATCGGTCTTGGAGGCGGAGCAGCATCGTCGATGGCATCGGGTGACTCGTCAGAAGATCTCGATTTTGCTTCGGTGCAGCGGGAAAACCCAGAAATGGAGCGCCGCTGTCAGGAAGTTATTGACCGCTGTTGGCAGCTCGGCGACGACAACCCGATTGCCT
>JAMCWV010000003.1:0-3451 GCA_023481025.1 Gammaproteobacteria bacterium | reverse complement strand
CCAGAGTTAGTCAACGACGGCGGCCGTGGTGGCGAATTCAAACTGCGCGCCATTCCAAATGACGAGCCGGGCATGTCACCATTAGCGGTGTGGAGTAACGAGTCGCAAGAGCGTTATGTCATGGCTTTGGTACCTGAGCGCCGCGAAGTCTTTGAAGAAATTTGTCGCCGTGAGCGGGCGCCGTTTGCGATTGTCGGCGAAGCAACCTCCGACACAACCCTGCGCTTATATGACGAAGTCTTTGATAATTATCCAGTCGACATGCCATTGAATGTGTTGCTGGGTAAACCACCGAAAATGCATCGCGAAGCAACCAGTGGTCAGGTCGCTGGTACAGCACTGGCAACAGCCAAGATTGACGTCGCTGATGCAGTGGGGCGTTTATTACGGTTGCCAGCAATTGCCGAGAAAACCTTCTTGATTACCATTGGTGATCGTTCGGTGACCGGCCTTGTTGCGCGCGATCAAATGGTCGGCCCATGGCAGATTCCAGTGGCGAACTGTGGTGTAACTGCGGCCTCGTTTGACACCTACGCGGGTGAAGCCATGTCGATGGGCGAGCGCACCCCGGTCGCCTTGTTAGACCATGCGGCGTCAGCGCGCTTGGCTGTGGCAGAAGCGATTACCAATATTGCTGCCACCGCGATTGGTGATTTGAAGCGGATTAAATTATCAGCGAACTGGATGGCCCCAGCCGGACATCCGGGTGAAGATGCTGGCTTGTACGCTGCGGTAAAAGCCGTTGGTGAAGAGCTGTGTCCGGCACTGGGTTTAACTATTCCGGTGGGTAAAGACTCAATGTCGATGCAAACCCGCTGGCAGGAAGATGGCCAAGATAAAGCGGTGATTTCGCCATTGTCGCTGGTGATTACTGCCTTTGCACCAGTCCAAGATGTGCGCAAGACCGTTACGCCTATGTTGCGTGCTGAGCGTGACGACGCGCGCCTGCTATTGATTGACTTAGGCCGCGGTCAAAACCGTTTAGGCGCTTCGTCGCTGGCGCAAGTCTATCGCGAACTAGGTGCGGTACCGGCTGACCTCGACTCACCGGAAGATTTACGCTTCTTCTTCAATACCATTCAGACACTGGTCGCAAACGAAGAGCTGCTGGCTTACCACGACCGTTCTGACGGGGGGTTGTTGGTGGCACTTGCCGAGATGGCGTTTGCGGGCAACTGCGGTGTGGAAATTGATTTACCAGCACAACAAGACACGGTCGCTGCATTATTCAATGAAGAACTTGGCGCAGTCATTCAAGTGTCGCAAGCAGTCGCTGCACGTTTAGCGGACGAATTCGCAGCTGCCGGCAATAGCGATATGTTAATTGACCTCGGCCATGCGGTGAGTGAAGACTCACTTGTGATTCGTCAGAATGAGCAAGTGGTGTACCAAGCGGCGCGTTCTGAGCTGCGCGCAATTTGGGCGGAAACGACGCACCAGATGCAGCGTTTGCGTGATAACCCTGCCTGCGCGGACGAAGAGTTTGCGTTGAAACAAGACACGAATAACCCTGGATTGCATGCGCAATTGACGTACGATCCAGCGGAAGATATCTCTGCGCCGTTTATTCTTAAAGGCGTGGCACCAAAAATTGCCATACTGCGTGAACAAGGCGTTAACTCGCACTACGAAATGGCGGCGGCGTTTGACCGCGCTGGTTTCAGTGCCATCGACGTACACATGAGTGACATTCTTGCCGGTCGCGTCAGCTTAGACGAGTTCCAAGCCTTAGCGGCCTGTGGTGGTTTCTCGTACGGTGACGTTTTGGGTGCGGGTGAAGGTTGGGCGAAATCAGTTCTGTTTAATGCCAATGCCCGTGAACAGTTTAGCAACTTCTTTGCTCGCCAGGATACGCTGGCGCTAGGTGTGTGTAATGGCTGTCAGATGCTGTCGAACTTACATGAACTGATTCCAGGCACAGAGCATTGGCCGCATTTCGTCACAAACCGTTCTGAGCGTTTTGAAGCGCGTGTGGCGATGGTGGAAGTGCAAGACAATAAATCACCATGGTTTGCTGGCATGGCCGGTTCACGCATGCCGATTGCAGTGTCTCATGGTGAAGGTCGCGTCGAGTTTAGTCGCAACGATGCCAACCAAGCGCTGTCTTCGCTGAACGCTGACCAATTGATTGCGCTGCGTTACGTCGACAACTATGGCAAGGTCACTGAGAGCTACCCAGCGAACCCAAATGGTTCGGCACAAGGCATCACCGGCCTCACCAACGCCGACGGCCGCGTCGCCATCATGATGCCACACCCCGAGCGCGTCTTCCGTGCTGTGGCCAACTCATGGTATCCCTCCTCTTGGGGCGAAGACGGCGCCTGGCTACGCCTCTTCCGCAACGCCCGCCGCAGCTTAGGCTAGCGGCTCGCGGGACGCTCTGTTAGAGACATGGCTGTGCGCTTCGAAGCCGCTTTCGCGGCGCACGGCAGGCTCTGTCAGAGACGCCGTGAACCCATCCATGGGGGCTTATATTCGGCATCCATGCCTCATATACTCTGACAGAGCCTGCCGCACACCGCTTGCGCTGGCTTCGAGCGCTTGGCGGGCAACGCTGACATCGTGCAGCTCGCCTCCCTCACGCAAACTAAGCAGCAGCGCCGTGCTTAAACTAAGCGAACACCGTAATTGTTTGGCGGCTGATGGCGACGAGCTTGCCTTCGTCGTCCCAGATATGGGAATGGGTATGGCCGTAACCGTCGGCGGCGTAGTCGATGTAGGCGACATACTGCCACCAATCACTCGCTTTTTTATTGCTCGGTAACAGCTCTGGAAACTCGATCGTCCACGTTAATGAGCTAGCAGGGGCGGGTTGATTGAGCATTGGCAACACCGCCGGAGGCCAAGCGTCAACGAGACCGAGGAAGAGGCCGACATCGATCGGAGCGTCTTCGGTGCAGAAACGAACCCAACCGCCGAACTTACGCGATTGCGTGTCACTAAAGGGTAAGCCGCCAACGGTGACGCTGTAATCAAATTGGTGGGCAAACTCAGGAAGAATCGGTGTTTTTGGGAAAGGCAAACCATGCTCACGACCGGGAACCTCGGCAGGCAAGGTGTCGGTAATACTGACTTGTGATGGCCGTGAACGTCCGAACGTAAACAAGCCGCTTAACTGTACATTCCCTTGTTGCAGTATATCCACGCGAACCTGAGTAACGCTTTTGCCTTCGCGCAAAATGGTTCGTTGTAAAGTGGCCGGGCCCGGCTCAAGTGGCCCAACAAATGAAATGGTCAACGCCCGCACTGGTTGCTCAGTATCGACGCCAAGCTTGGCATGTTGAAACGCAATGGCCGCCGAAAACCCACCAAAAAATGCCCGCCCCTGCGCCCAACCTTCTGGCAACACTAACTTTTGCTCTGCACTTGCATGAATGCTTGCTAAAACCTCAGAAAACTTTACCACATGACTCATTTCTTGCTCTCACAGAAAAATTAAAACATGCGTTCG
>JAMCWV010000240.1 GCA_023481025.1 Gammaproteobacteria bacterium | reverse complement strand
ATGCCGATTTTGTTGTGCTTGAAGATAATGGCCAAGTGATTGGTTACGCGATTTTGCTGTTTCGCCAAGCGACCAAGCTGTGTCGCTTATACTCCTTAGCTGTTGCGCCAGAGCATCAAGGGCAGGGGCACGGTCGTGCACTCATGGCTTGGTGTATTGAACGCGGGCAAGATGAACATTGTTTGTTTTTGCGGACGGAAGTGAAAGCAGACCAAGACCAAGTGCTCGACTTTTTTCATGCGTTTGGTTTTGTTCATCTTGGCTTGCGCAGCGATTACTACGATGACCATTCCGATGCTTTAGTGTTACAAAAGCAGCTGCATTTCTTCGACTCGTCACGGGTACCACGCTTGGTTCCCCATCTAACCCAAAGTACACCATTCACCTGCGGGCCTGCGAGTTTGTTAATGGCTTTGGCGTGGTTTCAAGAGCCACCCGCCCAGCCGCAACATGAAGAGCTTGAGATTTGGCGTGAAGCGACCACTATCTATATGACCTCAGGGCACGGCGGCTGCGGACCGCATGGGCTGGCGCGAGCAGCCCTTAAACGTGGGCTAACGGTCAAGGTGTGGAGTAGTCAAGCTGGTCCGGTATTGCTTGATTCCGTCCGCAATGAAGAGAAGCGAACGGTGATGAGTCGCGTACAAGAAGTTGATATCGCAGCATTAAAAACTGCTGGTGTAACGATTAAAGTTGCCGATTATAGCCTTGCTCAATTACAGCGTGATTTGTCGCGCAATCATCTTGTGATTGCCTTGATTAGTACCTATCAGTTTGACCGGTCGAAAGCGCCACATTGGGTTCTAATCACCGCCATTGATGACGAATATATCTATATCAATGATCCTGATGATGACTTATTGCCCTGGCAAACCGTGACAGAACGGCAGTACTTGCCAATTCCACGGAATACCTTCGAGAAGGCCTTTGCTTATGGAACTTCCCGACTACGAACGGCCATAGTCGTCGGTGGGAAAGCCTAAGTCGAGACTTGCAGTGCTCCAATTGCTATGTCAACGTGAGCAACATCCGTCAATAAGGAGCTGTTATGACCAAAGTGTTAGTGCTTTATTATTCGAGTTACGGCCACGTCGAAGAAATGGCCCAAGCGGTTGCCGAAGGCGCTCAGGCCGCTGGCGCCGATGTTGATATTAAACGTGTTGCTGAGCTAGTACCCGCAGAACGTGCGCAAGAATCTGGCTATAAACTTGATCAATCGGCGCCGATAGCAAAGCCTGGCGACCTCGTGCACTATGATGCGATTATTTTTGGCACGCCAACACGCTTTGGTATGATGGCAGCACAAATGAAGAATTTTCTCGATCAATGCGGTGCCCTGTGGGCAAACGGTGAATTAATCGGTAAAGCAGCTGGTGTGTTCACGTCAAGCGCTACACAGCATGGCGGCCAGGAAAGTACCTTGTTAAATTTTCATACCGTACTCATGCACTTCGGCATGGTCGTGGTCGGCTTACCCTACAGTTTTGCCGGGCAAATGATTCTCAGTGAAGTCACCGGAGGCAGCCCGTATGGTGCGAGCACGATTGCTGGTGGCGACGGAAAACGGCAGCCTAGTGATAACGAACTCGCTGGTGCGCGGTTCCAAGGTAAGCACATCGCGTCTATCGCAGCGAAGCTGGCTCGTGCCTAACGCATTCAGTCAAAATATGTCCCCAAATCGTTAGCTTATAACCGCGATTAAATAGGGGGATCACCCTATAGATTTGTCAACGATTTGTAATCAGGATCCTTTACCATTTGTCTACTTTTAACAATAATACAAGGATCCCCTGTCATGAGAGTTCTCATTGCAGTCATACTTCTCTGTGTATCGCTACCATCTTTTGCCGATACACCCATTGCCTATTGGGCACAAAACAATAACGAGTTAGCGACCGGAGGTACGGGGTTTACTCCGAGCTCGTTTCCTCAAGCCGCAGACGTTGGCGACGGTTTATTGTACTTACGAAACTTCGATCAAACACTGAACAGTGATGGTGCATATCAGTATGTTCCCAGCTTTGCTGGCAGCACGCAAAACCGTCTAGATGGTTATCCAGCAGGTGGTTCATTATCCATTCAAGCGGGAGCAGGTCTGAGCAATAATGGTGCACAAGTCATCTTTGAAACCAGTACAGTTGGCTTCCAAGATATTCGCTTTAGTTACGGCTGGCGCTCCACGGGTACAGGCTTTGATACGCGCACATTAGAGTGGTCAACCGATGGGGTGAATTATCAAGAGTTTGCCCAGCACGTTGAACGCAATAACAGTTTTATCTCTTTGTCTTATGACTTATCTGCAGTGAGTGAACTGAACGACCAAGACGTGATTTATATTCGCGTGACCTTCGATGGTGCCACGGCAGCCAGCGGTAACAACCGTTTAGATAATATTCTCATTTCTGGCGTGAGCTTTGAGAGCTTAACGCGTATGACGGTATACAACCGTGATTTCGCCGATGACCCGTTTGCACGCGGTTGGAGCAATATCACCCTGAACGGCGTTGACCAGTGGAGCTGGGACGGTTCGTTCGCAAACGTGAATATGTCGTCATTTGTCGGTGGCAGCTGCCGCGACAGTGAAGCGTGGATGATTTCACCAGCGTTTTCACTGGACAGCACCACCGGCGAGCGTGTTGCGTTCGACGTTGCGCGTGGTTTCGGCGGCACCAATGGCCTTGAAGTTTACTACTCAACCTCATATGACGGTTCAGGTGCGATTGATACCAGCGATTGGACCTTAATCACGACGATCACTCGCGATGATTTTACGACGAACAACGCTCCGGTGCGTTTTGGTGACTTTGATGTGCTGCAACAAGAATCAGGCGAGGCCTATATTGCCTTTCGTTACGCCTTCGATGAGGGTAACTGTAGTACATGGCGCCTGGCTAACTTTGAAATAACAGCTGATGTGCAAAATAACCTTGCGACCTTCCAATGTGGTAATGAAGTGAATCGAATTCACCAATTACAAGGCGGGGGTTTCCAGAGCCCAATGCAAGGTGCCTTTGTGCAAGTTGAAGCGATTGTTATTGCAGACTTCCAAGACACATTTAACGGCGGTTTAGGCGGTTTCTACTTACAAGAAGCAGACCAAGATCACGACGACAACTTTTTGACTTCTGAAGGCGTATTTGTTTACGACAACGATTTCGGCGTTTATGTCGAAGTCGGTGACCGTGTTCGCGTTGCCGGCACCGTTAGTGAATTCTTTGGTCATACGCAAATTCAAGATGTCACCGATGTCGCTGTCTGTGCTTCTCATCAGCTTGACCAAGTCACTCCAGTTGCAGTTGAGCTTCCAGTGAACAGCTTGCTGGACCTTGAGTCGGTCGCCGGTATGTTAGTCACGACCAGCCAAGAGCTGACGGTGTCTGACGTGTTTAACGTTGCGCGTTTTGGTGAGTTTACGGTGTCAAATGGCCGTTTGTTCGCACCAACACAAGTGGCGTTGCCGGGCGAAGAGGTGCAGGCACAAGCGCAAGCGAATGCAAAAAACCGTTTAATCATCGATAACGCCCGTTCAGGCACATATCGCACACCATTTATGACCGGTGCCGATAATGTTTCTGAATTGTCAGCAACCAATCCGATTCGTAATGGTTTCTTGATTGAGCCGGGTTTCGAAGCGGTCATGGGTTATGCCTTTGGTGCGTATCGCTTGCGCAGCGAGAACACACCGCGCTTTATCACTGACGGCAACCCACGCACTGACTCACCAGAACTGAAGGCGCAGGGTGACTTCCGAGTTGCTACCTATAACGTGGAAAACCTGTTCGCGACCTTAACGCAGCCAGGTGCAGTGTGTGGACCCAATGCATTAGGCTGTCGTGGTGCCACAAATGCGAACGAACTTGACCGTCAGTTAGCCAAAGTGAGTGCCGCGATTGTGGCGCTGCGAGCGGACGTGATTGCCTTAACAGAAATCGAAAACGACGCGACCGATGCAACGCTCGAGATGTTGGTTAACCGTCTGAACTCAGTCGATCAACATAACGATTGGGCTTATTCAAGGACGGGCTATCTTGGCACCGACGCGATCAAGCCGGCCTTTATTTTCCGTACCAGTCGTGTGGAATTGCTGGGTGACTATGCTGTGTTAACTGCAGCAGTCGACCCAGATTTTGATGACTCACGTCAACGCCCAGCGTTAGCGCAGTCATTCGTTACAGCAAACGGGTTTGCCTTTACCGCAGTTGCTGTTCACCTGCGCGCAAAAAGCTCTTGCCCATCTGGTTCAAGTGCAAACAGCGATAATGGAGATGGTCAAGGCTGTTGGAATGAATGGCGCACTAAATCAGCGGGCGCTTTAGACCGCTGGTTAGCAACTGACCCGACTTTAACCGGTGTGCATGCCCAAGTT
>JAMCWV010000017.1 GCA_023481025.1 Gammaproteobacteria bacterium | reverse complement strand
TGGTATGAGTAAAGCGCCGATCTTCGCTGCTGTCATTGCTATTATTGGTTGCCTCGAGGGTTTTAAAGTCGGCAAAAGTGCGACATCTGTAGGAATTCATACCACCTCCAGTGTGGTGCAAACGATCTTCATCGTAATTTTGTTTGATGCCCTCGCCGCTCTCTTCTTCATGGAAATGGGGTGGTAAATGACAACGCAATCGATTATCCACATAAAGGGATTACGCAATCAATTTGGTTCTCAGGTTGTCCATGACAACCTCGATCTTGACGTCTATCGCGGTGAAATTCTTGGTGTGGTCGGTGGCTCCGGTTCCGGTAAATCCGTTCTGCTGCGCAGTATCATTGGATTACAAACACCAGCGGCTGGGACAGTCGAACTACTTGGCACCAATGTCCGTGATATTAAGAAGTCGCAGTTGGAAAAACAAACTGGTGTTTTGTTCCAGTCGGGAGCCTTGTATTCGTCCATGACGGTCGCTGAAAATATTAGCGTGCCCTTGATTGAACATGCGAAATTCAGCCGTCGCGACGCTGCTTTGCTAGCGCGCATGAAAATTGCTTTAACCGGTTTACCAGCACACGCCGCTGACCTTTATCCCGCTGAACTTTCCGGTGGTATGATTAAACGTGCAGCGTTAGCTCGGGCTTTGGCACTCGACCCTGCTGTGCTGTTTCTCGACGAACCGACCGCTGGATTAGATCCCATTGGCGCAGCCGCTTTCGATAAATTATTGGTTACCTTGCGTGATGCACTCGACCTCACGGTTTTTCTCGTTACCCACGACCTCGACACACTCTATAGCAGTTGTGATCGTGTTGCCGTACTGGCTGAGAAGCGTGTAATTATCGCCGAACCTTTGGCGACGGTAGCGGAGTATGATCATCCGTGGATTCAAGACTATTTCCACGGCCCTCGCGGCCGTGCAGCAATTCAGGCGCAAACTCGTTTGCACCAGGAGGAGTAACATGGAAACCCGAGCCCACCATCTCTTTGTTGGTTTATTTACCGTGATTGCCCTTGTGGCAGCTGTATTTTTTACACTATGGCTGACCAAGGCTGGTAGTGAGCGCGCCGTTGTCGAGTATGAAGTCGTGTTCACCGATGGCGTATCTGGATTGTCGGTTGGCAGCCCGGTGCAGTTTAACGGCATTCGAATTGGCGAAGTGGCGAATTTACAGCTTGACCCAAACGACCCGAATCAAGTTCGAGTGCGTATTCTAGTTGATAACCAAGTTCGCATCGCACCAAACACTTCTGCTCGGTTAGCCTTGCTTAATGTGACCGGTGCCACTGCCATCGACCTATATGTGAATGACGAGAGCGTGCAAGAACACATGTATAACAGCCGTGGGATTGCAGTTCTTGTCGCCGAACCAAGTCCATTTACCCGCTTACGGGTTAGTAGTGAAGAGTTGTTAGTTAATCTGAACAGTTTCCTCAATAACGCAGCGAATATTGTCTCTGATGAGAACAGCGAACGCATTGCCAGTATCTTAACGAACCTCGACCAACTCAGTGGTTCATTGGCACAACAAAGTGACAGCTTGGGCGCAGATTTGAGTGCTTTAATGGCTAACTTGAATACCACAAGTGAACAACTCACCCAAACGCTGCAGCGTTTTGATGAGAATATCCTCAGCCAAAGTGAACCTATCATGGCCAATGCCGCTGAAGCGATGCAAAGCCTTGCAGATATGAGCCAACGCATTGAAACACTCGTTGCTCAGCATGAAGGTTCCGTAGCCTCTGGACTTGATGGCGTCGCGGAAATTGGCCCAGTCATTCGCGAGTTGCGAAATACCATTCACACGGTAAATATGATTTTGTTACAAATTGACCAAGATCCAGCGGGTTACCTATTAGGCCGCGAACAACTGAAGGAGTATAAGCCATGAGACTCGCTCTGATTGCGCTATTAATTGTCAGCTGGCTGAGTGCCTGTACTGTTCTTCCTGAAGCTGAAAGCGTCGACGTCTACCGCCTACACCCGGCAACGACGATAGTCACCGATAGCAGTCAGGAGTTCCCTTCCGCGTTGCGTGTTAGTCGCCCCTTAGTCACGGATTTATTAGCGGGAAATCGGGTCTTGCGGTTACATGCGGATCAAAGTTTTGCCGCCTATTCGGCTACACGTTGGAGCTCTGCGATTCCTGTGCTCTGGCGCGATTGGCTAACCGATGCCTTATCGCAGAACTCGGGATTTTCTCAGGTCAGTAGTGATATTGACAACGTCGCCGCCGATCTGGAGCTGACCGGCACCTTGCGTAATTTTCATATTGAAACTCACGATGGACGTTCGTATGCGGTGGTTCAGTTTGATGCACGGTTGATCAAGTTGACCGGTCGCAGTGTCAGTGCGCAGCAGCGGTTTGATGCCCGCGTTGCCGTCACAGATAATTCAAGTGGGGCGGCAGTAGCGGCACTCAGCCAAGCGACCCAGGCTGTCTATACCGATATGGTCGCATGGCTGTTTACTCAGGAGAGCCGTTAACGCTTCATGACAAACGCATAAGCAGTCATAAAGGCATTTTGTTGAAAGCCTTTCAGTCCAGTATCAGCGTAATCCACCGCAAGTGGGTTACGCTTAAGGATTTCCTTCTGTTCAGTCCCGTTTAAAATGTGAGTTTGCACATCGTCGAGCAACTGCAGCACAGTTTCAATTTTAAAGCCCACAGCGGCGCCGGCAAATTTTCCTTTCTGCGGACGTTCTTTAATGACCACATGTTGTACCTTGTAATCGGTCATGAGCTTTTGCAGGGTGAAATGAAACTTTTGCATCTGCTCTTGCACATGATCTTTAGTCAACTGTAAGCGCACCGTGCGGCAATCTGGCAGGCCTACTAGACCGTCATCCATATCCATGAGAACAAAAATTGCTTCATTACTTTTAATTTCTACACCACAAACACGCATGCTTGCTCCTTAATTGAATTGGGCCTGCTCACCGAGAATATAAGTGGCGGCGACGGCGCGATCATCGGCCAATGTGTTTAATACGAAAAGTGTTTCTTGTATCGTTCGGCACTGTGCTGTGCGACTTGCCAATAATGGCGTAGCCGCCAAGTCGAGGACGACAAAGTCAGCTTCTTTACCTGCCTTGAAATTACCAATACAGTGATCGAGCGACAGCGCTTTAGCGCCGCCCAACGTTGCCAAATACAGAGCTTCGAGTGCTGGCAAAGACTCGCCCTGGAGTTGCTGCACTTTGTACGCTTCACCGATAGTTTGTAGCATTGAAAAACTAGTCCCTGCGCCCACGTCTGTACCTAAACCAACGCGGACACCATGTTGCTGCAAACGCCGCA
Organism: Gammaproteobacteria bacterium; assembly: GCA_023481025.1. Next base: position 1,116 of record JAMCWV010000017.1, on the reverse strand, counting down.
ATGGAAATAACCCAGAGCCGAGAAAAAAATTTGAAGTCGGACAATGGGCGACGACCGAGTTAGTTGCCGCTAAACGTTCACAGCTGCTGTCACACAAATGCACCCCGTGCGCAAACACACTACGTTGACCAAGTAACCCTGAATGTTCGTAAACGTCGAGATAGTTTTCACTTTCTGGAAACAACTCCGCAACCCACGCAATTTCAGCTTCGTTTTCAGCCAAATGCGTATGCAGATACACGTCTGGGAATTCTTGCAATAACTCCCCTGCTTTGTCCAGTTGCTCGCGACTACTGGTTGGCGCAAAGCGCGGTGTAACCGCATACAATAAACGGTCTTTACCATGCCAGCGTTGAATTAGCGCCTTACTCTCAGTGTAGCCTTGCTCTGCAGTATCACGCAGATTCTCTGGTGCGTTGCGATCCATCAATACTTTACCGGCGATCATGCGCAGATGCCTTTGTTGCGCCGCTTGGAAGAAAGCGTCAACCGACTGCGGGTGAACCGTGCCAAAAACCAACGCCGTCGTCGTGCCGTTGCGCATCAGCTCGTTTAAAAAGCGTTCAGCAACATCACGAGCATGGCTTTCGTCGGCAAACTTAGCTTCTTCCGGAAAAGTATAGGTTTCGAGCCAGTCGAGTAATTGTGCGCCGTAGGCACCGATCATGTCAGTTTGTGGATAATGAATATGAGTGTCGATAAAACCCGGCACAATCAGCTTATCGCGATAATCAACCACTACACAATCAGCTATCGAGTTACTCGCGCTCTTCGAGCTCATTAAGTCTGTATAGTCACCAACGGCGACAACTTTACCGTCTGCGACCACCAGTAAACCATCGGCAAAGTATTCCCACGCTGCATCACCAGCAACTGCGGGGTCTGCTAAGCAATGTAAAATGGCAGCACGAAAACCACGCTTTCCCATACCAGCAACAATCCTGTATTTAGCTTGAATTCAAAACGAACCGCGCATTATACATGAAAAGCCCACAAACATGCCCGTTTCACAGGTATTTCTGTGACGCTTTAACGCGACCGAAAAGCTTCGCGTTATGATGACTATGCTGAACGGTAGCGTAGCTCCGCGTCGCGAACTTTCTGCAAGTAATTACG
>JAMCWV010000026.1 GCA_023481025.1 Gammaproteobacteria bacterium | reverse complement strand
AAAACACCACCCGGCGCTAAAATTTTTGCGGCCAAACGGTTAATGTCTTTGTAACCACGACAAGCCCGGTTCAAGCTGGCTTTCGAGTCGACGAATTTAGGTGGGTCAAGGACGATGACATCAAAGATTTCGCCTTGCTCTGCATATGTCCGGAGCTGTTCGAATACATCGGCTTTGACGTGTTTAACGTTCGCTTGCTCGAGGCCATTCAACGCGAGGTTGGTAACGGACGTATCAAGTGCCGACTGCGACACATCAACGTTGACTACTTCTTTCGCACCCGCTGCGGCAGCGTAAAGCCCAAAACCACCAGTGTACGCAAAGCAGTTGAGCACGCGTTTACCGGTTGCATAGGTTTGAATTGCTTTACGGGCATCGCGCTGATCTAAGTAATAACCGGTCTTGTGACCAGAAATAACATCAACGTTCAGTTTTAAGCCGTGCTCAGTAATCGTAATCGGCTGGGTTGGTGCTTCACCGACGCGAGCGCCAGTTGCTAAGGGCAGACCCTCTTTCTTGCGCACATCGACGTCGGAACGTTCATAAACGGTACACTCTGGATAAAGCTCGGCGAGTACCGCGAACAAGGTTTCTTGATGATACATAGTGCCGGCCGTCAATAACTGACAAACCAATGTATCGACGTAGCGATCAATGGTGACACCTGGTAGCCCGTCCGACTCTCCGGCAATCAATCGATAGGCATTGGTTTGCTGACCCACCAAAACATTGCGAGCCGTTTGCGCAGCAACAATGCGTTGTTTAAAAAAGTCACTGTCGATATCGACTGCTGGATCAAATGTCCACACCCGCGCGCGTATTTGCGAATGCGGCGAATAGGCAGCGCGGCCAAGGAATTCGCCTTTGTCGCTGACCACGTCAACCGTACTACCGAGTGTTGGCTTGCCTTGTACTTTCGCTACCGCGCCGCTAAACACCCAAGGATGGCGACGACGCAACGACTTTTCCCGACCACTTTTAATGACGATGCGATCTGCCATTACATCACACGCTGGCCAGGTTGCGCGCCGTCCTGTGGATTTAGTATGTAGATTTCCTTGCCACCCGGCCCCGCAGCTAAGACCATGCCCTCACTCATACCAAAGCGCATTTTTCGGGGTTTGAGGTTAGCGACCATCACGGTTAATTGCCCAATCAGTTGTTCAGGTTGATAAGCCGCTTTAATACCGGCAAACACCTGGCGTTTTTCGCTACCGATATCGAGAGTCAACTTGAGGAGTTTATCGGCGCCCTCGACGTGCTCTGCGTTTTCAATACGGGCAACACGGAGGTCAACCTTGGCGAAATCGTCAAACTCGATTTCAGCAGCAATCGGCTCTATATTTGCTGTGACTTGCTCAACAGCGGTCGGAGCTGCTGACGTGTTGTTTGTGTCTTTCGATGCTTCAAGCATGGCTTCAATCTTCTCAGTCGGTACGCGTTGCATCAACGCCTTAAATTTGTTGATAGGATGACCGGTCAGTGTCTGCTGTACGCTGTCCCAAGTGAATTCGTCATTGAGGAATGCTTGGGCATCGTTTGATAATGCCGGAACCACAGGGGTTAAATAAATCATTAATAAGCGGAAGAGGTGAATGCCCATGGAGCAGACATCATGGACTTCATCGGCTTTGCTTTCGTCTTTGGCTAATTGCCAAGGCTCTTTGTCGGCAATGTATTCATTCGCGCGATCCGCGAGTTTCATGATGTCGCGCATGGCTTTAGCAAACTCACGATTTTCATAAGCGTTGGCAATTTCGTCAGCCGCCGCTTGGAAGTCACGCAGCATTACTTCGTCATCGATCCGAGGTGACAGTTGACCAGCAAACTTCTTGCTGATGAAGCCTGCACAGCGGCTCGCAATATTCACCACTTTGCCGACGAGGTCTGCGTTGACGCGTTGGGCGAAATCAGTCAGGTTTAAATCTAAGTCATCAATACGGCTACTCAGCTTGGCGGCAAAGTAATAACGCAAATATTCCGGATCTAAATGATCAAGGTAAGTTCGCGCCATAATAAAGGTGCCTTTCGACTTCGACATCTTGGTTCCGTTCACGGTAATAAAACCATGTGCCCAAACGCTCGTCGGCTGACGGAAATTAGCGCCTTTCAGCATCGCCGGCCAAAAGAGGCTATGGAAATAGATAATATCTTTGCCAATAAAGTGATAGACCTCGGCGTCGCTGTCGACACGCCAGAAATCATCGAAGTTTAAGTCGTTTCGTTGATCGCAATAGTTTTTGAAGCTACTCATGTAACCGATCGGTGCGTCGAGCCAGACATAGAAGTATTTGCCCGGCGCATCAGGGATCTCGAAACCAAAATAAGGCTTGTCACGACTGATATCCCACTGCTGCAGACCTTGCTCGAACCACTCATTGAGCTTGTTGGCCATCTCTGGTTGTAATGACCCCGAACGTGTCCATGCTTTAAGCATGTCGCCAAAGGCCGGAAGGTCAAAGAAATAGTGTTCAGATTCGCGTAATTCAGGAACTGCACCGCTCACCGCTGAACGCGGGTTCTTGAGGTCAGTGGGCGAATAGGTCGCACCGCAGACGTCACAGTTGTCGCCATACTGATCGTCGGCACCGCAGTCAGGACAGGTGCCTTTGACAAAGCGATCCGGTAAAAACATTTCTTTCTCTGGATCGTACAGCTGTTCAATTACACGCGTGTGAATATGACCGCTGTCACGTAAACGGGTGTAAATGACGTTCGCTAGCTCACGATTCTCAGGACTATGGGTCGAATAATAATTATCGAAGGACACGGCGAAGTCAGCGAAATCACGTTGGTGCGCGACATTCATTTCCTCGATCATTGCTTCTGGCGTCATCCCGAGTTGCTGAGCCTTAAGCATAATCGGCGTGCCGTGGGCATCATCGGCACAGACGAAATGACACTCGTTGCCATACAGGCGCTGAAAACGCACCCAAATATCCGCTTGGATATAACCGAGGAGGTGGCCGATATGAATTGGGCCATTTGCATAAGGCAGTGCATTAGTCACTAGAATGCGACGCGAATTCTTAGTCTGCGCTGTGGTCGAGGTCTCTGCCATAGTAGCTACCATGTATCCTGTAATAGTGCTTGCCGAAGTGCTTGCGGATCAGTCGTCGCAGCGGTTGATGCGAGCATCATTGGCAACTTGAAATTGAATAACGAAAACGTGCGCCATCATAACGGAATTTTGCTGACTTTTCACCAGTTCAGCGTAGCTTCTAAGGCTATAAATCACTATGATGATAGTTATTCAGTCATACATTCTTACGGATTCCGCTTGCTGCCGAATTCGTTCCTCACTACTAGATAGGAAGCCGAACATGTCCACAGCTGTATTGGCGGCATGCCAAGCGCTACGAAGCGATATTTTTCCACATGGATTTCGCCCTGAATGGATTTCCATCGACAACCAACATGCGACCTTAACGTTGCCGTTTGCGGCCAAATCTGCCGCGTTTGAGTTATTGCAACAGTTGCGTGATGATTACCCGCAGTTCAATGATCTACATTGGTCGGTACGAATTGACGTGGAAGCATTGCCAGCGAAAAGCCCAACGATTCCAGCAGGCTCTAGTGCACCACAAGTGAAAAATGTAATTGCAATAGCCTCGGGCAAGGGCGGAGTGGGTAAGTCCGCTGTAACCTTAAATTTGGCCTTGGCACTGAAAGCGCAGGGCGCGCGTGTTGGTATTTTGGACGGTGATATTTATGGACCGTCATTGCCGACTATGTTCGGTAATCATGCGGAGAAACTTACGTTTACTCCAAACCGAAAGATGCTGCCCGTAAACTGTTGGGGGATTGAGGGTAATTCACTGGGGTATCTGGTCGACACCGAGGCGGCGGCAATTTGGCGCGGACCAATGGCGAGTCGAGCGATTGAACAGTTATTATTCGATACCCAATGGTCCAAACTTGATTATTTATTGATTGATTTACCACCGGGAACGGGCGATATTCAATTAACCTTGTCACAGAAATTTCCATTAACAGCCGCAGTCGTGGTAACCACGCCCCAGAATATTGCCTTGGCCGATGCGCAAAAAGGCATTGCCATGTTTAACAAAGTGGATGTACCGGTTGTCGGCTTGTTAGAGAATATGAGTTATTATGAATGTACCGAATGTGGCCACCAAGCACATATTTTTGGCTCGCAAGGCGGTGATGATTTGGCGGCCAAATATAAAGTGCCAGTCATTGGCCATTGGCCGTTAACCACCGCACTGCGGGAAAGTCTCGATGAAGGTAAACCTTTGTCGCAATCGCAGCCAGAGCATCCCTTGTTGGCCATCATGGCGACGACCGCACAGCAATTGGCAGCGAATGCTTGGGAATTGTTAACTGAGCTTCCATTAGAACAAGAATAAGGACACACAGGCATGCGACTAACGGATGGCCAAATCGAGCAATATCTTGCCGACGT
>JAMCWV010000006.1 GCA_023481025.1 Gammaproteobacteria bacterium | reverse complement strand
GACAAGCTTCAACGCGTATTTTTTGCGCTTTAATCGTAAATTCAGATCATTTTTGATCTATAACCAACCTCGTTCAGCAAACGAGACGGTTTCTCCGGCGCCGATAACAAAATGATCGAGCAAGGCCACATCGATCGTTGTCAGCGCCTCTTGGATCCTCGTCGTCACTCGCTGGTCGGCTTGGCTAGGCTCTGCCACACCAGAGGGGTGATTGTGCGCTAAAATCACGGCGGCTGCGTTGTAACGCATGACCAATTTGATAATTTCGCGAGGATAAACCGGGGCAGCGTTAATCGTGCCGTAAAACAGCTCGCAATAATGCAGCAAACGGTGCTGACTGTCCAGCAATAAAAGCGCAAATACCTCCCGTGGCTGATGCCGAAGTTGCGCCGCTAAATAGTCTTTGACCATGTCTGGCCGAGTAAACCCAGAGCCATCGCGCAGCGGCGTCGCCAAGTAGCGCCGAGTCAGTTCTAAAATGGCTTGCACCTGCATACAGCGCGCTAACCCCACCCCCGGTAATTCGAGTAATTGCTCCTGGGGCAATGCAAACAGACCGGCCAACCCGCCTGAGATTTTCAACACTGACCGACTCCATTCAAGGACGTCCTGCCCTTGCCGCCCTGTACCGAACATCACCGCCAATAATTCCGCGTCGGTTAAGCTTGCCGGGCCGTGTTGAGCAAGTTTTTCGCGGGGCCTCTCTTCCACACGCCAGTCCTTAATGGAACTGCGCGTTGCCTTTGTTGGTGCTTGATCGAGTTTGATCGCTGTACTCATAATGCCACCTCCTGTGGACGTTTTGCCGTACCAACTCACTGCCACGGACGAACACGCAAAGATCGCCAAATGCGTCTCCCTCGTGTTATCTTTAAGGGTAAGGACTTACTTCCACGGAAACAACTATGGCAAGCCTTTCAAACCGTAAGCTATTGCTGATTGTGACCGGCGGTATCGCCGCGTATAAAACACCCGAATTGGTTCGGCGCCTGCGTGATCTCGGCACCGAGGTCCGCGTGGTCATGACCGAAGGCGCAAAAGCCTTCATTACGCCGCTCACATTGCAAGCAGTGTCCGGCCACCCGGTGCATGACGACCTCCTCGATCCAGCTGCAGAAGCGGCAATGGGTCATATTGAGCTCGCCCGCTGGGCTGACCTTATTGTGGTTGCGCCGGCAAGCGCCAGCTCGCTTGCACGCCTTGCCCACGGCTTTGCCGATGACTTGTTTAGCACCCTCTGCTTAGCCACTGACGCACCGATTGCCTTGGTACCGGCAATGAACCGCTTAATGTGGTCCGCCCCAGCAACGCAACGCAATATTGAGCTGTTACGTGGCGACGGAAAGTTAATTTGGGGGCCGGCAGAAGGTTCACAAGCCTGCGGCGAAGTCGGAGCCGGTCGCATGCTCGAACCCAATCAAATTCTCGAGCGTGTTCAAGCTTTCTTCAATAACACCACGTCGATTCATGAAAACGGCAACGGCAGTAAAGCCGTTGGCGCATTGAGTGGCCGCAGCGTGGTGATTACTGCCGGGCCAACACGCGAAGCAATCGACCCAGTTCGCTACTTAAGTAATTACAGCTCAGGCAAAATGGGCTTTGCACTCGCTGCCGCCGCAGCCAAAGCCGGCGCCGACGTCACTCTAGTTGCCGGCCCATGTCAGTTGGCAACACCAAGCAGCGTGCAGCGTGTCGATGTTGTGTCCGCCACTCAAATGCAACAGGCAGTTAGCGAGCATTTAGCAAACTGCGATATTTTTGTTGGCTGTGCTGCTGTGGCAGACTTTCGCCCCGTGCAAGTTGCGCAACAGAAAATGAAAAAGCAGCAAGACCGGGACCACATGACCATTGAGTTGGTAAAGAACCCGGATATTTTAGCTTGGGTTGCGAACCAAAGTCCGGCACCTTTCACTGTGGGATTTGCTGCAGAAACACAAGATGTCGCCAAATACGCGCGCGACAAATTGGTGCGCAAGGGGCTGCAACTCATTGTTGCCAATGATGTCAGCGACCCGAGTATTGGCTTTAATAGCGACGACAATGCAGTCACCGCCTACTGGCATGACGGCGAAAAAGCGTTTGCGACAAGCAGTAAAGAAGCGCTCGCCGAAGCCTTAATGGCTTTGGTTGCCGACCACTATAACAACTTTAAAAAACAATAAGACTGTGGACCAGCAATGAAAAAATCAATTGATCTCAAGATTCTCGACCCGCGTGTCGGCAAAGAATTTCCATTGCCCGCTTATGCAACCTCAGGCTCAGCGGGCCTCGACCTCCGAGCCTGCTTAAGCAGCGCAATTACTTTAGGGGCCGGTGAATCCGCCTTGATTGGCACGGGTATCGCCATCCACATTAACGATCCGAGCTTAGCCGCAACCATCTTACCGCGTTCTGGTTTAGGCCATAAACATGGGATCGTATTGGGTAACTTAGTGGGTCTGATTGACTCGGATTACCAAGGCGAACTGAAAGTTTCCGTTTGGAACCGAAGCAACCAAGCGTTCACCATCGAACCCGGTGAGCGTATCGCTCAATTAGTGATTATTCCAGTGGTGCAAGCAGACTTTCATTTAGTCAGTGAGTTCACTGAAACCGACCGCGGCGCTGGTGGCTTTGGTTCATCAGGTCGCCATTAAACGAAACGTTCATCAAATAAAAAATGCAATGTCGGCTGCGGCCTAACACCGGGAGACATCGGTGAGTTCGAAGCCGGCTTAATCTGAATCAGGGATTTGCACATGACCACAACACGCAAGAGCAATCGTCGCGAGGAGATCCTCGGGACGCTTGCACAAATGTTGGCCACTTCGATTGGCCAGCCGATTACCACTGCAAAATTGGCCGCTGAAGTTGGCGTTTCCGAAGCGGCACTCTATCGCCACTTTCCGTCCAAAGCTCGTATGTTTGACGATCTGATTACCTACGTCGAAGATATTCTGCTCGGCGGGGTAAACAAAGTATTAGAGAATGAAAAACAGACCTTACCTCGGGTTGAACAAATTGTGCGCTTGATTCTGCGCTTTGCGGAACAAAGTCCGGGCATGACTCGAGTACTGACCGGCGACGCTCTAATGGGCGAGAATGAGCGTTTAAGAGCCCGTGTTGTTAGCTTATTTGAGCGCTTAGAAAGCCAAATCAAACAGATTCTGCGAGAGCGGCGCATGCGTGAAGGCGTACAGTTCAAAAATGACGAAGGCATGCTCGCCAACATTATTATGGCTTACGCCGAAGGCAAGCTCAGTCAATACGTACGTTCAAGCTTTAAGAAGAAACCGACCACGGAATTCGATGCCCAGTGGTTAGTATTAGAGCAGCAGTTATTGCAGTCCTAGCATCATAGATCCCATCAAAAAAACCTGCCGCGGCAGGTTTTTTTAACAGTAGAATTGGCTCGATGCTGATGCTTTAGACGCTTGAGTTCTCGCTGGTTTGCGCTCGCGCAAGCAAGTCTTGAGCAACTTGCATAGGGGCCTTTCCTTCGTACAGGACTTTGTACAATTGCTCAGAAATCGGCATTTCCACGTTAAAGCGTTTGGCTAATGCCACCACTTCACGGGTATTGCGATAGCCTTCAACAGCCTGGCCAATTTCGGTCATGGCTTCGTCGACACTTTTACCTTGGCCAATCGCCAAGCCAAAACGTCGGTTACGTGACTGATTGTCGGTACAGGTTAAGATAAGATCACCTAAACCCGCCATCCCGGTAAAGGTTTCTGCTTTGCCACCTAAGGCTAAACCAAGACGAGTCATTTCCGCCAAACCGCGTGTAATTAAAGCGGTGCGAGTATTAGCGCCGAAACCGAGGCCGTCGGCCATACCTGCACCAATCGCGATGACATTTTTCACCGCACCACCAAGTTGCATCCCAATGAAATCATCATTGAGATAAACCCGGAAAGAACGGTCACAATGCAGTGCTTTGGAAAGCTTGTCGACAAAGTCTGGTTGATTGGCAGCCACGGCAATCGCCGTCGGCATGCCTTTCGCCATTTCTTTCGCAAACGTTGGGCCGGACAAGACAGCTAAGGCTCGGTCATGTCCAAGAATGTCCGTCGCGACTTCGCTGAGCAGACGCCCAGTTTCTGGCTCGAGACCCTTCGTTGCCCATGCAACGCCGGCTTCGGGTCGCAGGTCCGGTGCAATTTGCTTAAGTACTTCAGCAAAGCCGTAGCTAGGCACCACCACCAAAACGGTGTCCGATGCTTGTACTGCTTTGCTCAAGTCTGGCTCAAGTTCCAATCCATCTGGGAACTGACAGCCGGGCAAATAACGAGTGTTTTCCCGTGCTTGTTGCATCTCTTCCACCTGATCATGGTCACGTCCCCAAAGAATGGTACGTTGGCCTTTTCGGGCGATACAGATAGCAAGGGCGGTGCCATACGACCCCGCCCCTAACACGGTTACTGAAGACAAATCTGTCACAGTGAGTTCCGCTTCTTATGCGTCAGCTTGTGGTGCTTGCGCTTGCTGCTGTTGCT
>JAMCWV010000084.1 GCA_023481025.1 Gammaproteobacteria bacterium | reverse complement strand
TGGTAAGAATGGTGCTAAATGGCGAGCATGAAAGTTGTTGTCGTTGCCTGTGATAAGAAAGGTAACGTCGACATTAACGACCTGCGCGAGAAAGCAGCAGCTGTGTCTGATCAGCTGAGCTGTGTCATGGTCACTTATCCGTCGACGCACGGTGTGTATGAAGAGCAGATTCGTGATATCTGTGACATCATTCATGAGCACGGCGGCCAAGTGTACATGGACGGCGCCAACATGAACGCGCAAGTCGGTGTCACCTCCCCAGGCTATATCGGTTCTGACGTTTCGCACCTGAACCTGCACAAAACCTTCTGTATCCCGCACGGTGGTGGTGGCCCAGGTATGGGTCCAATTGGCGTGAAGAGCCATTTAGCACCATTCTTACCAGGTCACGTCATGGTTGACGGCGAAGGCCTTGCGCACGGCAACGGCGCAGTCTCAGCAGCACCATACGGCAGTGCTAGCATTCTGCCAATTTCATGGATGTACATCGCCATGATGGGCAGCAAAGGCCTGCGTGAAGCGACTGAAGTGGCAATCTTGAATGCTAACTACATGGCCAAGCGTTTAGGTGAACACTTCCCAATTCTGTTCACCGGCCGTAATGACCGTGTCGCGCACGAATGTATTATCGACTTACGCCCACTGAAAGAAGCAACGGGCATTGCCGAAATTGACGTGGCGAAGCGTTTGCAAGACTTCGGTTTCCACTCACCAACCATGAGCTTCCCAGTTGCGGGTACGCTGATGATTGAGCCAACTGAGTCTGAGTCAAAAGCAGAAATGGATCGCTTCTGTGACGCGATGGCGGCAATTAAAGCTGAAATCGATAAAGTTGCAGCTGGCGAGTGGCCAGCAGATAACAACCCATTGGTGAACGCACCGCACACGTTAGCGGACATCACCAGCGCATGGGATCGCCCGTACTCGATTGAAGAAGCAGTCTTCCCGAAAGTGTGGCTACGTGACCATAAGTTCTGGCCAACCGTGAACCGCATCGACGACGTCTACGGCGACCGTAACTTAGTGTGCAGCTGCCCACCGCTGTCGGCGTATCAAGAGTAATTGATTTGCTGTTGAGATAAGAGAAATGCGCGGCACTGCCGCGCATTTTTTATGGGTAGCTTTTTCTAGTAATGACAGGTTTCTGATTGATAAACTCTGCTCGTCAATGAGTGCCCAGTTTTTGTATCAGCGTTAAAAGCTCATTTACTACCGATTCGGGCTCATCAAACTGCACATAATGACCACTACCTTAGTGAAACACTGGTAGAGCTTTTTAGTCATTCATTGAATTTAGGAACTCAATCGCTTTTTCGACAATAACATCACGACCAGCACGAAGGTTCTCTGGCGTGGGTCTTATATAGATATCTGGAACGATCCCAACGTACTGAACGTCATCACCGTTCTTGTCGTATACTCGAAGCCCAGTGAAATAGGCGGATAGTCCATCCATAAGTGGCACGATTCGAACATTGCCAATAGCTCCCGCGGTTGTACTTCCGATAATCGTTGTGTTCGGTAGCTCTCGCCATGCCATTACACTGAACTCGGACTGACTGATGGATGCTTCATCAACTAAGATGACAATACCATCAAGATTGACAGATTCTTGAGGTGTCAATGTGGGGGTATGCTCAAGCATGGTGAGCCGCCCAGGAAACGCAGGATCAATTCGAGCTAAACGTGCAAACATTAACGGCTCTTGCGTAAGTTGATTGCCAAGGTAATAAAGTATGAATTCACTTGGGTAACCCCGAACATCAATAATTAACTTGCCGGTTTCACGACTTAGCTTAATGGCTTGGTCGACCATATTGAAATCGATACCGGCCACTTTCAAATAAGTAACATCACCATCCAGTGTCTGCACGGCTTGTCCTGGTAAGCTATGTGCAGGCTCTGGTACTTCATACTCAGAAATTTCTACTTGATGATACTCTTGGTCTCTGCTCAAGGTCAGCACGGTTGATTGTTCACAAGAGCGCGCCATCAGTCCATTTGCAATTGAATAGTCGCGATGGGAATCATTGCTGGCCGAGAAATACGGAACTTGAGCTTCGATTAATGCGTCAATATCTTGCCCATTAATGGCAATAATACGGTCTCCAAGCAATACATTGGAGTCGGGTAAATCTTTATGAATCCGACTGATGATAATGTCTGCCTCTAACCGACGAAGGGTGAACGGCAGATAGCAAGATCCTTCTTTGAAGATCGCTTCAGATAGACCCGCATGACCGTCATTTAAATGAGTCAGTAGCTCTTCGAGTATCTTTTTAAATTCAAACTCACTCAGTGTTTCGAGGGTTTTGAGCGTTAGTTGACTGAGTATACCGTACCAGTCTGATTGAATTTCTTCACGATAAGGGAACCAATATTCAAGCACGTTCCACAGGCGTGCAAGCACGAGTAATCGTATTTCCCAGGTGAGATTATTGGAGGAAAGTTGCTTTTCCCGAGCAAATACAGGAAGAGCCATTTGGTCGCTAAAGGCGTAAACACTCTCACCAAAGCTATTCCGATTTGACCAAATGCTCTCGATAGCAGCGATAACTTGGCTGTCGTAAACCTCATCGTTTAAATACCAGTCAAGAATGGGCTCGACAAGGATATGACTCGACTGGGTAGCAACCTTTTCTGTTGATTCCTCAGGAACACCAATTTGCGCCAACACAGCATTGATGATGTCGTTTAAGTCATCGCCCATGACTAATGATTGGACGGATTCTACAAAGATAAAGTCCCAATCCAAGGTGCCCAGAGCTACCTCGGGATGAAAATACTTAAAAAATCCCCAAACTTTCATCCATCTTGCTAGGTCATTGGCAGTCGCAACATCCAACTTTTGCCAATTAATCTCGATTTCTTGCAAGTCTCTTAAAGAGCGCTCGGTCGCCGCAACGGAAGTGTTGTTTGACGCTGGCAGTTCTGTAATTAATTTGCCGTCAACCCAAAACTCTACATCACTAAACCAAGCAGCTCCCGGACCAGCGAGGAAAGCTCCAATGACGATTGACTCAGCATGCGAATTGACGGCTTGCGATACGCGTACCTTATGCCAGTCATTATCTCTTGCGGACACAAACGGCTGGCTGTTCGTAAATTCGACCGCATTACCTGAGATATCTTGTCGAAGAAAAATATTTGCGCCTGCAAAAGCGCCAGTATCCTTAGTCCGAATTCGGGCGCGGATTTCAATGGTTTCTGCTTCGAAGTTTAAGGGGAAGGAGCGTAAAACGTAATTTGTACTAGCGTTAAAAAGGTCGTTATCTATTTTAACGCTGACTTGCTCTTCGTAACGGACTTCAGTATCCGCTCGAATAGCGCGAGCATCGGATAGCCTCCAATCAATAACCTGACCATCATCACCTATTTTGAACTCTGTGAATGAGTCCGCAGAATTCGCCGAGTAAGACGAGGCAAGTAAGACAATGATTAAAAATAATCGCATTTTGCAATTCCCTAGCTTGTTATTCGATCCCAACGACTGCGAACTAAAAATCTGTTTAAAGTTGAAGCAGAGCAGCAATCTGTAGTTACGACCGTTGAACGGTTAATTCTGATTCTGCTGTTCCGCACGAGCCTTTGACTCAGCGAGTGACGGAACCCGCCATTCAGCACGTTGTTCGTCAGTGACTGCACCTTCTTGAATATCATAGAGATGCCATTGACCGTCATCGTCGATTTTGAATTGTGTGCCATACCACTGCGGCTGATCAAAATACATGAGTAAGCGGTCCCAAGACGCGGCTTGCATCCATGTTGCGCGGTCAAAGCCTAAATGCGCAGCAATGGTGGCAAACGAGTGCGCTAAACGAATATCGTCCACGCTGTCGCCATGCTGAAAAATGACCGCGGCATGAAAGTAATCGAGCCCCGTTTTGATTTCTCCTTGAGCAAGCATTGCCGAGACTTTAGTGCGATTTTCTTTATCCAACACACTCAGTTCATCCCAATCGATATCGGCGTTTCGCCGAGCATTTTGGTCGGATTCAAATAAGCGTTGTAGCTCGATATTGTCCTCTGCACTTGCAGTTGCAGGGGAGAGTATGAGGGCGATGAGGACTAGGGATGTCTGTAGTTTGATAAGCATATAAAGCTCCATGAAGTGAACAGCCGCCGAACCTCCGCAGAGTTATCGGCGCGCTTTATTGGATACTCACTCAGTGGCTGCTTGTTTTGATTGAGTGTAGGTATACTCTAACGAAACTACAGCGGCACATAGACCACTGAAAGCAAGTGTTGCTAGCGCACTAACCACACTCCAGAGTGAAGCAACTATCGCCAAGCCAGTATGATTAGGCTTGGTGAACGTAAGCGTCGTACCGGAGCCGAGGTCCTGTGTAATCACGCCAGATTCAAGAAACGGTGCCACAATCATTAAAGTGATCGCGATTGCAAAGAGGATGAAGCTGATAAAACCGATTAAGCGGGCTGCAATCAATAAAGGTCCAAGATTAACGGTTTTGATGCCAGAATAAGGATAG
>JAMCWV010000066.1 GCA_023481025.1 Gammaproteobacteria bacterium | reverse complement strand
CGGTAATCATCAGTCCCGGCTGTTTGAAAAAGCACTCATGAACAACCGTATTCCTTATAAAATTACCGGTGGGCAGTCCTTCTTTGCCCGCGCGGAAATCAAAGATATTCTTGCTTACTTGCGCTTAGTCGTGAACCCAGACGACGACAACGCGTTTCTGCGCATCGTCAACACGCCACGCCGCGGTATTGGCCCGCATACCATGGAGCGCATTGGTGAATTTGCCCATCAAGAAAAACTCAGTCTTTTCGCAGCAGCGTTGCACCCGGGGTTAAAGACGATTTTGGCGACCCGTGCTTACCACGATTTGCAGCAATTTTGTCAACTCATTCAACATGCCGCTCGCGAATCTGACTCCGGTGAAGAGCACGCGACCAGTGCGGTCAAACAGCTACTACAAGAAATCCATTACGAGGATTGGTTATTTGAAACCAGTGGCAGCCCAACCGCTGCGGAAATGCGGATTAAGAACGTCAACGAGCTCTACCGTTGGGTGAGTGAAATGCTCATGGGTAACGATGACAACGAGGCTATGTCTCTCGAACAAGTCGTGGCACGTTTAGTCTTGCGCGATATGCTCTCGCGTCAAGAAGAGGACGAAGACGGCGATCAAGTTCAACTGATGACGTTACACGCTTCAAAAGGTCTCGAGTTTCCTTACGTGTTTTTAGTTGGCATGGAGGAAGGCTTATTACCGCACCAAACCAGTATCGATAACGATGATATCGAAGAAGAGCGGCGTTTAGCCTACGTCGGCATCACCCGTGCGCAGCAAAAATTGACCTTTACCCTTGCCAAAGAACGGCGTCAGTACGGCGAAGTTTTACGCCCAGAAGTGAGTCGATTTTTAATGGAGTTACCGCAAGATGACATTGAATGGGAGGATCAGCGTAAGCCTGAATCACTTGAACAGAAACAGCAGCGGACAGAGTCTAATGTAGCCCGCCTAAGAGCCATGTTACGCGACAAAAACTAACCGACTTGAATTGACTTCTTTGGCTTTTCAGCCTGCTGTTCAATCATTTCCTTTGTACTCACGGTGCCGGCCTCACCAAGCAGGTTACCCTGACCGATACGCACACCTAAGTCGAGCAGGACTTCAATTTGCTCGTCTGTTTCGATTCCTTCAGCCGTTAACTCAATGCCAAGATCTTGGCATAACATCACAATATGGCGAACCATGGCTTGCGCCCGTTCCTTGTGCCCTACTTGCTTAATAAAGCGGCGGTCGAGCTTGATAATATCGAAGGGGAAGTTGTAAATAAAATGCAGCGGCCCGGTTGTTCGGCCAAAATCGTCGAGCGCAAGGGTAAAACCTGCGTCTTTAAGTTTACGTAGGCTCGCCATAGTGCGCCGCGTATCTTCTTGCTGCAGTGCTTCTTCACCGAACTCCAAAACAATCTTAGTTAAATCGGCGTTATGCTCTGTCGCAACATCAATGAGCGCTTGAATGTGACGTGGTCGCAGCAAGTGCTGCACACACACGTTGATATGTACCGGTGCGCACTCACGTTGGCTGCTGCAAGCTTTTTGTTGCACCTTTATCGCTTCGCTTAACACCCAGCGATCGATTTCAATGATCGCACCCGAGCGTTCTGCAAGCGCAAGAAACTCTGCTGGTAAGACCATAGTGTCGCCACGCCGCCAGCGCACAAGCGCTTCAAAGGCAACGACACGACGACTTTGCGGCTGGCTCGCTAAACGATAGAGCGGCTGCATCCACAAAGTAAAATCTTTCTTTGCCTGCGCGTGACGCAGCGCAACTTCTTGGTTTAAGGCTGACACCAAACCATTGCGAATGGTCTCGTCGAAAATAACGTAACGACCCCGACCCATGCTCTTCGCTTCATACATGGCGGCATCCGCATCGCGTAGCAAGCGATCAACCGAATCATTCGGTCCATGACAGCTTGCAATACCAATACTTGCCCCGGAAAAGTGTTGTTGATCATTGAGCTCGAATGGCTCTTTCATGACATCAATAACACGCATGGCCACGTCTTTTGCATCATCAATATTCTTGATAGGTTCAAGTAAGATAACGAATTCATCGCCGCCTAAGCGGGCCAAAAAGTCAGGTTCACGAATTGCACCAGCAATTCGACGGCTCACTTCCAATAAGAACTCGTCGCCCGCCGAGTGGCCAAGCGTATCGTTAATATTTTTGAAGCGATCTAAATCGACAAACAAGAGTGCGAAGTTTTCTTTCGGAAAACGTTTCTGCCGCGCTAAAGCCTGTTTCACACGCTCGGTAAACATCGCACGGTTAGGTAGCCCGGTTAAATTGTCATGGTGTGCATCATGATACAACTTGGCTTCGATTTCTTTCCGCCGCTCAATCTCTTCAACCAACTCCTCGGTTCGTTCTGCAATTCGACGTTCGAGGAACGTATTAGCTTTCGCAAGTTGCTCTGCTGCGCGTCGACGTTCGATCGCAACCGATACGTGATGGGCAACGAAGTTAAGCAGTTCGAGATCTTCGGGTGAAAACGGTTTATCTTTCGAATACGTCTGGGTCGAGATGACACCGAAGGTTTTGCCGTCTGCCATCAGCGGTGAACCTAACCACTGGTGAGCAAGTTGACCGCGCGACTCGGACACCGCCACTTCACCTTTAGTGACCAATGCATCGCGCACTTTATGGTCGACAAACAACGGTTTACGTGAGCGAATCACGTACTCGGTGAGACCTTTTTGCAGGCTGCGTTGTTTTGCCTTAAAGCCACTTTCATCGATGTAATAGGGGAAATACACTTGCTGACGGTTTTCCGTCAACAAAGCGATAAAGAAGTTGTCTGCAGTAATTAAACGCGAAACTTGTCGATGCAAGGCTTGATAAAAGCTTTGCATGTCGGCGGCCGAGTTAGTGAGTTCCGAAATCGCATAAAGAACCGCATTCTGCCGTTCAGCTTTTTCACGGTCGATAATTTCACGGCGTAAGTTTTCGTTAATGTCACTTAACTCGGCGGTTCGTTTGGAAACTTCCGACTCAAGGTATTCACGGTGACGGAAACGTTCGAGTGCATTGACAACGTGTTGTGACACGAACATTAATAACTCGAGGTCATCGTGGCGATAACGAACGTCTTCAGAATAACTCTGTACAACCATCGCACCAATAAACTCGTCATTCGCAATCAAAGGCACACCAAGCCAGTCGACCGGTAATGACCCAAGGAAATGCACTTCACCTTGTTCAACAAGTTCGTTGATGGTGTCGCGCGATACCAGCAAAGGTTCGCCGCTCCGTAAAATGTAGCCAGTCATGCCACGCATCAAGTTTTCGACGGGAATTTCTGCGATCGAACGAGCGTCGTCGTACTGGTCGACAAAGTAAGGGAAGTTAAAGGTTTTTCGGTCGTCGGAGTAAAGGCAGATGTAGAAGTTTTTCGCTTCCATCAACTTGCCAATGATGCGATGGACCGAGGTATAGATCTGGTCCATGTTTTGTGCAGATGTGGCGAGCTCGGAAATACGAAACAGAGCCTGCTGAATCACTTCAGCTTGCCTGTACTTATTCGTCAATACTTTTAAGCGAGCGACCACCTTTTCCAGGCGGCGGATGGCTACTGACGAATCCTGTCCCTTTCCTGCAGCGCTCATTCCCTCGCGCATCTCCCCTTACTTGTTATTGCTATTGTAATTGTTGTCCCAAAAAAGAAATAGATGGGTAACAAGTAACCTGACTAAATAGTGAACCAACCTTCAGTATATAATGAGTTGTACAGAAAGCAACGTATTTGTTAACAAAACGTAGCAATAAAAAAACCGCTCAAAAAGAGCGGTTTTTTCAGTGAACTAAACGATTTTAAAGGTCTGCGATCATGTACTCAATCGCTGACTCGATTTCTTCGTCGGTACAATTCATGCAACCACCACGTGGCGGCATTGCGTTGAAGCCGTTAATCGAGTGCTCAAGCAGTACATCCATGCCTTGCGCTAAACGGTCGGTCCAATCTTCCGCGACGTTTTTACGCGGTGCGCCTAAAACACCACCTGTGTGACACGCTGCACAGGCTTGATTGTATACTTGCTCTGCCGTACGGCCGCCTTCAGCAGCTTGTTGAGCATTGGCTTGCGCAGTCTCATCGCCCGCTAAACGTACCTTCGCAACTGGTTTAATACGCTCGGCAATGGCTTCGCGTGACATGTCCGAAGACATAGCCATCACACCACCGGCTACCGCAATGCCTGCGACTACAGCGACAACTTGTTTCCAATTTAAAAGATTTGACAACTTCACGGCCTTCTCCTGATCAATTCAGTGGCGAATACTCCGACAGCTCGAAGTACATTTGTGGCGATTATACCGCCAAAATTCGGTGGATGAAACTCCTCAGCAACACATTTCCTGAAAGCGCCGAATTTTCATCGGTTGTGGTACTATGTCTTACCGTATTTCTAACGCGAATGAGTTGAATTTGGTTCAGTCAACACAGGGCTCTCAGGAAAATTCACGCACCCGTAAAATTGCTTTACTCGATTTAGACGCCTTTTTTGCTGCC
>JAMCWV010000070.1 GCA_023481025.1 Gammaproteobacteria bacterium | reverse complement strand
TTGCCCTTCACGAGCGGCATCAAATTCCAATGATTGACTCGAAACTTTTGCATTTGGAATTAACGGTAAAAAATGTTCAAGCGCTAAGCTCAGACGCATTTGACCGTCGCTATCCCAGTCGTTACCGACCGTGGTGAAATCGCCAACACGGTGCTCACCACTGGCACTTGCAAACCAGTATTGCGCTTCTGCTTCAATACTTAGTAAATCCGCATTTGCTGGAGCAACCAGAGCAAAAGACGACATCGCCAACCCGACGACAACATGCTTCTTCATAACAAAATCCTTGAGCAGTTACTTCAATGTCCACCATGCCCACGATGCGAATCGCTGACAAGAGCTTTTACGGGAACTTTAAGTTCAATAACGTCCCCATCGCTAAAGATTAACACTAAATCGTGGACATCTCCTACTTTCAAAGGACTACTCAAAGACATCAACATGAGGTGGTAGCCGCCTGGTTGCAAGGTGACTTCACTACTGGCAGGGATAATTAAGGCATCCATAGCCTCCATGCGCATTTGCTCACCTTCTCGAACGTGACGGTGAATCTCGACGTCTTCGGCGATCCCTATGCTTGCACCAATCAGCACTTTATCTTCACTGCCATGATTGATTAACTTGCCAAAACCAGCTCCATTTGGTTGTCCGGGAATACTTTCACGCAACCAAAAACCTTCAGCATCAACCGACGCCATGACCGGCTGCATAGCAAAAACTAAACCTATAACTAATCCAAACGCAGTCAATATACGTGTCATATGTGTCTCCAAGGAATCAGTGATTATTATTATGGAGACACTTTACCTAATTTCACAAGGTTTGGGTACGACTGCGACTAAATAGCCAGACGATTAATAGTAGAAGTAAGACCGGCCAGAAAATGCTGAAGCCAAGGACAACCACAACAAGTGCCGCAATCGAGAATGCCAACACCGTGCTGCCAAAGACAACGCTGCCAATGAAAAAGCCGACACCAGCTACCGCTGCGACGACCAATAGAGGAACAAAGAAGAGCAGGATGCCTTCGACCAACAATGTGAATAGCGCTGGACCAAACCAAACGAGACCAAGCACGATAGCAACAGCGATAAGAAAAGTACGCATTTTTTTCTCCTAGAACAGCAATAAAGACATTTATCTAAGGAGAAAGCAAAAACAGTGCCAATTATGTATCTTATTGTTTTTACGTGGTTAAATTAAATTGTTCAGCTCAATCACCTACTGGTGTTCGTGGTTTTAACCAACTTTTAATAAAAACGCCCTCATACAAGATGCATGAGGGCGTCGTTCTCTTAAAACAATCACTAACCGCGACTAGAAGCGATAAGTAACCTCACCGTAGTAATAACCGCCATTAAAACCAAACGGTGCATTCGTATTTGGATAAATGAAAATGCCGTTAAATTGGTTCTGAGGAAGTTGTTCGTCAGGGTATGTATCAAACAAGTTCTGGACGCCAAACTTGAACGCTAGATTGTCAGTAAATTGATAGCGTGTTGAGACGTCGGCAATCCATTTGCCACTGAACTTGGTACGCACACCTGCGTTATTTTCTAAAATATAGTCGCCAAAATAGCTAAAGGCGACATGGTTCGTCCATTGCTCGTAACTGTGTGTCATTGACAATGTTGCGCTGTTGCGCGGAACCGAACGTGTCATCCGCGTCCGCTCGACGTTATCAAACAACTTATCGTCAAGACCATCGAGAATACTTGGCAGGTTCACGGCATCCACTTTTGTTTCGTTGTAGCCGTAAGCTGCTTGCGCACGCAAGCTACCGTAAGCACCTAAATCAAAACGTTGTGCGACAACAATATCAAGTCCGCGCGTCGTCGTATCAACAGCGTTAATAAAGAAGCGCGCATTATCTGCCCCTGCTGCAGCTAAAGCGTCAGCAACCGCGGGAGAATCACTTGGAATGAGTGAACTTGAGAGAATGATGCGATCATCGATTTCAATTTGGTAAGCGTCAACAGTAAGAGATAAGCCGTTATCGCCATTCCAAACCACGCCGAAGCTATAACTTTGCGATTCTTCAGGACGCAAGTTACCAATTTCAAGCTCTCGTGCTACCGAACTAATGTTGTTGAATGTGCCTGATTGTTCAGGAACCAACTCACCATCACGGTTCACGAAAAGAGTCGAGATATTGGTAAAGTAAAGCTGCTGCACGCTCGGCGCACGGAAGCCGGTGTTAGTAGCACCACGAATTGCTAGATTCGGCGAGAACTCATAGCGACCCGACAGTTTCCAGCTGGTGTTACTACCAAAGTCAGAATAGTCTTCATAGCGAAGCGCTGCGCCCCACTGGAAATTTTCGGTCAACATATTTTCCAGCTCAACATACAAGCCGGTGTTGTCACGAGATTCGTTCACTTCCGAGTCCGGACGGAAGCCAGTAAAGCCTTGGCTACCCGCAGGACGATTGTCGAATCCACCATTTTCGTAGGAAGCTGGCTCGCCCGCTTTAACTTGGTAGCCGTTCTCCCGATAACTGACACCGAAAGCTAACGCAAGATCCGAGTAGTTATAAAACGGAATCAAGCGGCTCACTTCGAAGGTTACGTTCAACTCGTCATGTACAAGGGTTCCCGCGTCAAACTCGGTCGGCGTACTTGGGCCGAGAGAGGCATTGAGTGAGTTTTCGAGTCGATAATTAAACTCTGACTCACCGTAGATAACTGAAAGATCCGCATCCCACTCACTCACGGTGAAGCGATATCCTGCAGCCAATGAAATGTCATTGGTGTCAGGGCTTAGTAAAGGTAGAAATCCGTCAGGATAGACTTCGATTAGATTTCGGTCGTCGATAGCTCGGCGATAGAAAGCACCGGATTTTGTGCGTCTTTCACTAAATCCACCAAAGGCGTAAAGGCTTCCATTGTCGAGTTGATAGTCGGTATTAAAGAAGATTGCGATGTTTTCAAATTCGGCATCGCCGACATGATGACTTTTACGGTTAAACGTCTGCTCACGCGGATCCGGCTGGCCATCGACTAGCGGATATTGTTGCCGCGGATCCAAGCCCGCTCGATTTGTACGCGCTTTGTCATGATACTCAGCAGCAATCACAAACGCACCACGATCATTCAAATTGAAGCCAACGCTGCCATGAAGCTTGAACTGTTCCCCGTCACCTTCATAGGTTTGGCCGGCACTAAAGCTGAGATCACCACCTTCTGAATTGTCTTTCAATACAATGTTGATAACACCAGCAATTGCATCAGAACCATATTGAGCTGCTGCACCGTCGCGCAGTACTTCGATACGTTTAATCGCTGAAATTGGAATTGCGTTCAAGTCGACGTTGGAGCTACCTCGGCCGGTCGTACCATTCAAGTGAACCAAGGCGCTGGCATGTCGGCGCTTGCCGTTAATTAATACCAGAGTGTGATCAGGTGACAAGCCCCGTAATGATGCAGGACGAACAGCGTCCGATCCGTCGGTAATTGACGATGATGGAAAGTTGAAACTAGGGACAGCATACTGCAGTGCTTTTGCTGTTTCGGTGAAACCTGCAGCAATAAGGTCTTCACCGGTAATAATATCGACTGGCGCGGATCCCTCCGTTGCGGTGCGGACACTCAATCGAGAACCAATCACCTGAATCCGTTCTGCTGCCACATCAACCGATTCGCCACTATCTTGTGCCCAGGCGACAGCTGTGGGCAAAGCCAATACGCTGGCAATGGCCGTACTAATTAACTTGGTTTTCATAGTGTTTTCCCTTGTGATGGACATTATTAATTTGCTATATAACTTAGCAAATAGACGTCTAGACATACAAGACTAATAGCGTATTATATAGACCAAAGTCTTATAAAGTGCGAACTGCGAACGATTTAAGAAACTATACAACTTCACGCACCAAAGCCTCGATCAACTCAGTATTTGTCTAATTGGTGTTAAGTGTTACTGTGTTTGCTACGAAGAAATTAACAATAGGGATTGCCCATGAATTATGATCAGCTACTTAGCGTCGCTCGCAAACAAGCCGAAATTGGCGCAAAAGAAGGTGGTGTACCCGTTGGCGCTGCGTTATTTAACGCTGAAGGCAAGTTGCTTGGTGAGGGACGAAATCGTCGCGTACAAGAAGATGACCCATCGATTCATGGTGAAACCGATGCGTTTCGCAAAGCAGGTCGGCAAACCAATTACCGCGACAAAATTCTCGTCACGACTCTTGCGCCCTGTTGGTATTGTTCAGGACTTATCCGTCAATTCAACATTGGTACGGTCGTCGTTGGTGAAGCTGTCAATTTTTCAGGTCATTTAGATTGGCTACGCGAAGCCGGTGTGAATGTCATCGAACTCCGCGATCCAGAGTGTGTCAAGCTAATGGCCCAGTTTATTGAGCAAAGACCCGATATTTGGAACGAGGATATTGGTGAGTGCGAGCATTGATCTGATTCCCTGCTTCGCCCTACTCGAGAGTAGGCCACCTTTTTCATCGTCCATATGCAAAAAGGCCACCCATACGGGTGGCCTTTCTGACTAATTAGGTGCCTGGCGGTG
>JAMCWV010000071.1 GCA_023481025.1 Gammaproteobacteria bacterium | reverse complement strand
AATTTCGAGGCGCTGCAACGCTGTGCTGACATCATTCAAAATAATCCTTCCATCCGTTTAGTCGTGGTTAGCGCCGCCGCAGGTGTCACCAATCGTCTTGCAGAGCTCGCTGCAGGGGTTGCCGATAAAGCAGCACGATCGCAATTGTTAAGCGAGATTATGCAGATTCAGCATGCGATACAGGCCAAACTAGAGCCGGCGCCTGAGGTGTCAGCTCAGGTTCGAGAATACCTTGTGAGCATGGCGCAACTCAGTCAGCAATTGGCAGTCCAGCAAGCAGAAGCACAGCAAGATGAACTGCTGGCGCTCGGTGAACGTTGTTCTTCGTTACTCTTAGCGGAGGTGTTGCGCCAACGTGGTTGCACGGCACGGGACTTTAACGCGTGTGAAGTCATTCGAACCGACAGTCATTTCGGCCATGCAGAGCCGCGGCCAAAACGGATTGGTATGTTGGTGAATGAGCACCTACGTGACTTGTTGAGCAATTATTGTGTCGTCACACAGGGCTTTATTGGTGCTGATGCAGCAGGGCGGACAACGACATTGGGCCGTGGTGGTTCGGATTATAGCGCCGCGTTGTTTGCTGAAGCGCTCGATGCTCATGCGTTGCAGATTTGGACAGACGTGGATGGTATTTATACTTGTGATCCGCGCCAAGTGCCAACGGCGCGACCGATTACCGAAATTACCTTCGCTGAAGCCGCGGAAATGGCCACCTTTGGCGCCAAGATTTTGCATCCGGCAACGCTATTGCCGGCGCAGCGAGCGCAAATCCCGGTGTTTGTTGGTTGCAGCCGAGAACCGGAGAAAGCCGGTACTTGGATTCGCCACCAAACCACGGAACGGCCGGTTTGCCGCGCGCTAAGCGTGCGTCGTGGGCAGGTCCTTTTGACGGTACGAAGCTTGAATATGCTCCACGCTCGCGGTTTTCTGGCTGAGCTCTTTGCGATTCTCGCACGGCACCGTATTTCGGTTGACTTGATTACCACATCAGAAGTTTCGGTGGCCTTAACGCTTGATTCGACCGGCTCCCATTCAGCCGGCAAACGATTAGTAACGCCTGCGCTCATGAGCGAATTGGAAGCCTTGTGTGAAGTCACGGTGGAAGACAACTTAGCCTTGATTGCAGTCATTGGTCATCAGCTGTCGAATACGCCAAAAGTAGCCAGTCGTATTTTCTCCTGCATTGCCGACAGTAATATTCGCATGATTAGCCAAGGCGCAAGCCCAAACAACTTATGTTTTTTGGTGCGCGAAGCAGATGCTGTCGGCGTCCTACAAACCTTACATCAAGGTTTCCTCGAGTAACAACGCGGCTTCGCTGTAGTAATCTAGTCCTACTGCAGCGGAAAGTCGTCGGGGAAAATAGCGTCGACTACATCGTCAAGTTCATCGTGCCGATGCGTGGTGTGAGTCGGCGCCGGCACTTGGTGTGCTGAACTTCTCTGTTTGACTCGCGCTGCCGTATCACCATAGCTGACATTGTAGTTGCTGGTTGTCGACTTAGGCTGGGGGGCAGGGGGAGTCGATGGCTCGCTTGTAGCGGTGCTGGGCTCGACGTCGACGATGTCATTGTCAACGTCAGCATGAAAGCGAAATGGTGGTAACAACGCTTGCTTTAAATAAAGGTTAATGAGCACAATTTCGCCTTCGTAGCGTGACTTACTATCGCTACTAAAGCCAAAGGTAAAGCTCGCTTGCCAGCCAAGTTTAGGTTTTAATGCCAAACGGCCACTGCTGCGGGCAATATCAAGAAACTGCACATTATTCTTCTCACAGACTTGTTCTGCGTGACGGCGTGCTTGCTCTTCCTGCAGTCGCCATTGCCAGAACAGATAGCCAAGCAGAAATAACCCAAGCAGTGCTAAGGCATCGAGCAATCCGGCGCTCATGCTTGGCTCCGTGTACGATTAGCGAGTTGGTTAAATGCTAGTTGTAATTCCGGCGCTAAATTTGACTGGCGGAATAGGTTCAAGATTAGACCCCGAAGCTCTGGCAACATCACTAAGTCGCGAAATATGCCGACAAAGACCGACTCAGCTTCCGCCGCTAGCGCGGTGAAATAGGCAGTTATATTAGCCGGCGTCGCCAGCGCAGGCCAGCAGCGAGCGCCTAAAGTAAGAAGAATGTCCTGACGATCGGGCTCTTGATTCGGCAGTCGTTGAAGTAACTGCCGAACGACATTTCGTGTTTCTTCCTGATGACTGACCGACGATAACAAACGCAAGCGACTGAGCAAAAAATCGGTGTTCAGTGTTGACGATTGCAGATATTTGGCTAATTCGCCTTGCCAATGTTGTGCCAAGGCGTCGGCAAGTTGTTGATGCTCAATGGCTTCAACCACTGCGTTCTGCAACGGCTCTGGCCAACCATTGAAGTCTTTCTGCAAGGTATTAACGATGGCAGGGGAGTTTAAACGTCGGCAACAGACATCATGGATGCCTTGGATACCAATGTTTTGCCAGTCTTTTTCGCGGTTATTGTGGCGCCCTTGCTCACTCAACCACGCCTCCGCATCTTCAAAGTAAATCGAGGGTGGATGGTTTAAATCACGACTGACTTGTGCATGAAATGCAGCGCGGCGGGCTTCATCTGGGGTAAAGATGTAGGGATTCTGGGCTAAAATTTTATCCTGTTGCTCAGGACTTTGCTGGTCCGTATTACTCTCAAGCGCGGCAACAATGATACTAAGAAAGTGTTGTCGTGCGGCATGTTGAAAGAGGCCGCGCTCATCGAGCGGTAAACGAATAAACCAAATGTACGGGTCGTCCGCGCGGGTTGTATTCCAAAAAACCACGCCAAGAAACGCTTGTTGTTGCCGCGGATAGGGAAATGGTGTTTCGCCACGTTCAATACGAGCAAATTCATGCCGCTCGATTGACTGAACACGCCGGCTCAAATCATAAACGCGATAGCCGGTGGTGTCCGCGCGACCGGAACCGGCAACGGTAAGAAAATCACTGAGGGTGTCGATTGACTGCATGGTTTTCCGTTATAGTATAGTCTTTAATTCTCTGCGGTTATCATACCGCTCTAGGCATTTAGGTACAATCAAAGCAATGACAAAACCGCTAAGTATCGCTCAGCAAACACTGGTCATTCTCGACTCGCTTGAGGATGAACTGAAATCACTTGAACTTTGGCAGAGTGACCCCCCAGCGCCAAGTGCGCTGCAGAGTAGTCAACCGTTTGCCAGTGATACCCTCGATTTTCATCAATGGCTGCAGTTTGTGTTAATTCCAACGCTGCAGACGATGATTGAACAACGGCAAGCGCTACCCAATGCGATTGCGATAAGCCCGATGGCGATCGAAGTGTGGCGGGGAAGTTTGCGCGACTACCGGCAAGTGATTTTACAGTTGAAAGCACTCGACGAATTATTGGATGGTCATCATGCTCGACACTAAAGGTTTGATGCTCACCCAACAATGGGTGGATCCTATCAACGGGCAAGAACGGCCTGAGTTAAATATCGTGTACCAAGACGATGCGATTGTTGTAATTGATAAGCCGGCGGGCTTGCTGGTACACCGAACGGCCCTAGCGCGTCGGGAGAAATGGTTCGCCATGCAACTGCTGCGCGACCAAATTGGCCAGCACGTGTTCCCAGTACACCGTCTGGATCGACCCACGTCAGGGCTGATGGTGTTTGCACTAAGTGCTGAAATCGCAGCTTCAATGGGGGACTTATTTACTGAAAAGAAAGTCAATAAAGTTTATCACGCAGTTGTACGTGGTTATGTGCAAGGTCATGGTCGCATTGATTATCCACTCAAAGAAGAGCTCGATAAAATTGCCGACAAACTTGCCGATCCGGATAAGGACGCGCAAGAAGCAGTGACCGATTACCTTTGCTTGGATCAGATTGAGTTGCCGTTTGCAGTAAGTAAAAAGCATGCAACAAGCCGATACTCATTAATGCAGTTATCGCCAAAAACCGGCCGGAAGCATCAGTTACGCCGACATATGGCACATATCCGCCATCCGATTATCGGTGACACCAATCATGGCGATGGTCGTCAGAATAAATTCTTTCGCGAGCATTTTGGTATTCGTCGGCTGCTGTTGGCGGCAACACAGCTCAGTTTTCCTCATCCTGTGGATCTCGGTCAGGTTTCGCTTGAGGTTCCGGTGCCGGAGTGTTTTAAGTGGCCGTTTCAGCAGCACGACGTTTAGCAACAAAAAAGCCAGCAAGGACTGCTGGCTTTCTAGGCAAGAAAAAGGTGTTACTCAGCACTACGCAAAAGTTCGTTAATACCGACTTTTGCGCGTGTTTTTGCGTCAACCTTTTTGACGATGATGGCAGCGTAGAGTGAATGTGTGCCGTCTTTTGCTGGCAACGAACCCGGCACAACGACTGAACCTGCTGGCACGCGGCCATAATGAACTTCGCCGCTTTCGCGATCGAAAATACGAGTGCTTTGACCAATATAAACGCCCATTGAAATGACCGCGCCTTCTTCAACAATGACACCTTCAACGATTTCCGAACGGGCGCCGATAAAGCAATTATCTTCGATAATGGTAGGGTTAGCTTGCAGAGGCT
>JAMCWV010000149.1 GCA_023481025.1 Gammaproteobacteria bacterium | reverse complement strand
CAATCCTGTATTTAGCTTGAATTCAAAACGAACCGCGCATTATACATGAAAAGTCCACAAACATGCCCGTTTCACAGGTATTTCTGTGACGCTTTAACGCGACCGAAAAGCTTCGCGTTATGATGACTATGCTGAACGGTAGCGTAGCTCCGCGTCGCGAACTTTCTGCAAGTAATTACGTGTTTCTGCAAACGGATGATAGCGCAATAAATGCTGATATACCTGCTCCGGTGTCATGCTATTAATGCGTCTCAAGGCTTCGTCACGATTGCTTGAAAATGCTCGAAAAACATTACCAGACCCGCCATTATACCCAGCAATTTTGGCGTATTGACGACTCAGTGGATCAGTAATCTGATTAAGGTACACACCGTCAAGCAAATAGAGATATGCACTGCCGATATCAATATTGTAGTCCGGTTTAAATAAGTTCTCTCGAGTGGGCTCCCCCGGCAAACCTTTCACCCGCTCGTAGACATCACGACCAGCGGTCGCCTGCACAATTTGCATTAAGCCGAGTGCATTCGCATGGCTTACTGCATAAGGATTAAAGCTACTCTCCACCTCAATCACCGCGTACACCAATGTCGGTGGAATGCCATATTCATTGGCGTAACGAAGCACTGAGTCGGAATACTGGAGTTGCCGTAGGTGCAAGTGATTATCGACTAAATTGACCCGCACTGAGCTAATCAGTCGGCCGTCACTACGACGCTGACGGAATTGATTGTTAATCAAATACTGAGCGTAACGCTCAGCGCGCCACTCGTAACGAATGGGTTCGCCGTCTTGGTCGAGAATTTGCTGGTACAAGAACGGTTCATCGCCCAATTGCGGCTCTTGGTCGGTAAAAATGTCTTCAACGGTGAGATCTTTGGGCGTCAGTAAGGTTAAAACGAGGGCCTGTTGCAACATAGTGCGCGGTGCGTCTTCGTCGATAGTCTCGACCTGCAAATAGCCCTGTTCAAAGTCGATAATGGCGCGAGCGAGATAATCGTTACTATATTTCACATAACGCTTTTCTGAAGGAAGCTCTTCATTATCTTTACCCCAGACGTCTTCAAGGATAATGGCAATAACCTCTAGGATCTCACGAATAGACGAGATGTTCTTCAAGCCTTCAATGCCACCGTAGGGCTCAAGCCGATCATTAATAATAATCCGGGCATAATCGCCGGCCCCCGTCTGTTCAACGATTGAACGCCACTCCTCGCGAGAGAGACTACAACTCACTAAGGTCAATACCAGTCCAGCAAGTAAGCTGCCACGGAAAAGGCGAAGCATAACACTAGGTTGAATAGTCATGTGGTCCTCTTCGAGCTGCAGCCGCTTAGGGAGTGATGCGTAAGTTAAGTCTTTAACATACGCATTTGTCGGTGCAATTCAAGCATTTACTCTATACATTTACTGAGATTTTAAGGACGTATTTCGACCGTGAGTGAGCCAGAAGTGTTTTGTCGCACCATGTAGCTGAGCGGCACTTGAGCACCAACCGGTGTCTCAAGGCGACCAATGCAGGTAAGTTCTTTGTCGAGATAGTTTTTATGTGCTTGACGGCCGTAGACAAACTTCAGCCGATCAGCTTGGTCAGCAGCATAGCGTTCAAGTGCATTAGGCGCTGATAAATCAATGGATTCATCGATGTTTCCTTGCTCATCCCGAACAGGCCAAGCCTGTAAACCAGACTGATATTCTTCAATTAAACGTGCTTCGAAAAAATTTTTGCTTTGTTGCTTAACGTCATCGACGACCGCAGCGCTATCACACTGAAAGTCACCGGCACTGCAAGCTACCAGTAAAAGACTCGATACACACAGTAAAAAATGTCGTTGCTGGTTGCCCATGATGAACTAGTCCTTCAGGTTCTCGTGAATACACTCACATGTCTCGTCAACTCTTGCGGGCGTAGTGTAGCAAAACCAACTTACTTTTCAATATTTTTTATCATTTTGATAATTACATTTAATCATATTAAGTAATAGAGCTAACTTCCGGTGCTGGCATTTTGAATTACCCCAACCGCTTGACCGTAACGAGGATGTTCAGGTGCCAACGTCTGAGCGACCTGAGCCGCGGCTAACGCTTCACTTTCACGTCCCTGACGGAGCAACGACCAAGCTAAATTGAAAAAACCTGCAGGCTGCAAAGGATCCAATTCGGTTGCTCGATAAAAGTATTCTTCAGCATTGGCATAGTCATGTTGCTGGTAGGCAATACTGCCTAATCCCATGTACCCTGTTGCATCGTGCGGCCAGCGCTCTATACCAGCGGCATAGGCCATGGCTGCGAGCGGCAGGCGTCCCTGTTGTTCAACTGCTGCAACTGCCTCAAAATAAGGGAGCGACGGCACGGATACTGGCATGAATCCGATCGGTGGCACGACCATGGCCCAATAATTGCCGAGTCGCCAGCTGCGTTCAAAAGCACGTAACGACACCACCTCACGTTCAGTTGTTCCAGAGCGCAGGATCAATTGCTGTTTCCCTGGCTCAAATCCAATCACCACCGCGTAATGCCAGATTGGCCACCGCTCTAAACCCAGATTTTGTAAGACCAATACCGGATAACCGGCGGCCACTTCGGCGAATAAGGCATCCATTCGGCGCGGAATCACAAACGGAATACGGTCAGCGCGACGGGTTGCAGCCAGTAGTTCTGTTTGCAAACTACCCTCTCGATCCGGTAAATAGACCTGCGCTACCAAACTTTCAGGCGTCACATCGGCAACACCAGCAACCTGCAACACAGTCGCTAGTGCAGCCGGACCACACTGATACTCTTCTTGCGGAAAAAACGGTGTCTCGCTCAATTCGATTGCCGTCCAAGCCTCGCTATCAAGGTGCTTGTATTGATAAGAACCGGCACTACAGCCAGTTAACCAAACGGTCAGCAAAAGAAATAAAACAAGTCTACGGTCTGACATAGTAATCCTTAAGGCAAAGAAAAACGCTTGTTAAGCTCTCACTTAACAAGCGTTCATAACAATCATTACTTATCTAAAAAATACTAGCCAAATAATAACAGCGACTAAAATCACTGTGGTACTGACGCTAATACCAGCACCTGCAGGCAATTCATCTAAGTGCGCAGTGAGTTCCATGACTTCTGCATCTGTCATGGCAGCCACACGCGCTACCGCATCGTCAGGATTGACACCATAGCGAACCAATTGCTCACGAACCTCATCACGATGTAATTGCTCAACCAATTGAGCACGGTTCCAACCTGACTGCTGCTCAGCAACAACGTCTGCGGTCGAAACTATATCCGCCTGAGCGGTTGGTAAAACAGCTGCCGAAAACGCAAAACTAGACAATAAAAAGGTCGTTCCAATTAACAGTGATTTTTTCATGACAAATCTCCATGTTGGTTGTCACTTATAAACATAGACCATAATCGTAGATAGGTCTGTAAACTTTGCGAAATTCTTTCATCCTTTTAAGCGTCCTGTGCGGCCAGGTCGCTACAGTTAACTCTATGATCTAGAACATACTTTCAATCGACTTCAGTTTACCTATAAGACAATCTTGACTATGCTTTAACGAGTCAACTGATTCATTTCCTATGCTCAAGGAGAAACTCATGAGTAGTGAAAGTCCCAAAGTAACATTATGCACCCATATTGTCCGTTACGAGCGCCTATTAGAACTAAGTAAAGCGCAAGCTCAAGCTGCAGTTTCTTATCAAGAACACACTGTGTCAGAGCTAGCGAAAAAGTTTGAGGGGCAATTAGTTGAAAAAGTAGGCGGGCGAATCATGGCCACGTTTAAGAACCCGGATTCCGCAATGGCGAGTGCAGTCAGCCTCTTGAAGGCAATCGATGATGAGCCATTTTATGTCCGCATTGGTTTGCATTTCGGTGACACCAAAGGCTCCGGACAAAGCCTTTCCGGGCCAGGTGTTGTCATTGCGTCTGAGCTTGCGGAACTTGCCAGTCCTGATCACATTGTGATTTCAGAGGCATTAAAAAATGAGTTGAGTAGCCTGCCTCACGTCAAAGTAATCGCTGCTGGTGAGCGCTTTTTGCCCGGCGTATCCAGTCCGGTAAATACCTATCGGGTAGAGATTATTTAAAAACGAATTCGCCCTTGCTCGATCGCTTGATAAAGGTCCGCAGACAAACGCTGGTACCCCTTTTCTCGGTCGAGCAATACATAAACTTGCTCATTCCCAGTCGATGGTCGGAAACCTTGTTGCTTTAATTCAGTTTTCTTTATTTTGAACGTACCAGTCACCTCATGAAATTCGCGCAAACGAACAAATAGAGGCACTGCATAATCGGGGAGTTTTCGCTGAATATGCTGATAAAACTCGACTGGATTGAAACGCTGAGCTTGGGCAACAACTAAAGATGCCATGCCGGCCCGCCCGTCGGTATGCGGAATCTGCACACCATAAACCACAGCTTCAACTATGTCGCTGAACGTTTGTAATTGCGCCTCAACTTCAGTGGTCGCTACATTCTCGGATTTCCATCGAAATGTGTCGCCGACGCGATCAATGAAAGCGATATGCCGATAGCCTTGATCACACACAATATCCCCAGTATTAAACCAACAATCCCCTTGTTTAAATACATTGCGGAGCAACTTCGCTTCGTTCGCTGCATGATTATTTGC
>JAMCWV010000090.1 GCA_023481025.1 Gammaproteobacteria bacterium | reverse complement strand
TGGTTTACGCTTCAGTGGCCTTTTTGCTCTGACACTTTCGCTCTACTTTGCTTACATCATTGCGCTCAATGCACTTTATATATATGCACCCACCTCACCTCTGTTAGACCCAGGGTGGTTTCAACACGTACCATTATTGCCGATAGTTTTGAGTCTCTGGATTATGTGGAGCTATTTGCGCCAGCTTAAAAAGCATAATGCTGGCGGATGGCAGGCGATGCTAGTCATTATTCGCGATGAGTATGCATTAAGCGTGTATCGCAAGGCTGGCGCGCAAGCGTTTTTAGTTGTGATTCATCTATGCTTGGTGCTGTTTTACTTAAGTATGCTGCAGCCCGACTACCCACGTTTACTAGGCTTGGTAAATACTCAAGCCTCCATTGCTCTGCTTATTTTAAGTTCAGGTATAGTGTTTGGCATCAGCATTATGCGCCAATTGAAAGAGGAGGACGAATAATGCAACCCAATCTAGTGTTAACTCAATTGTCTGCTTGTGCACTGGCGTTAAGAGCCACTGCTAGTATGTTCGGTAGCCACCCTTATGCGCCAGCCGCCCACCTGATTGCGAAGTGTGCGTTTGCGATAAGCATTAGCTACATAGTCTGGACAGAGCTAAAATGGTTTTAAGGTGATGCATGAGTGATGAAGTCGTCAATACACTAGCCCAATGGCGCAGCGACGCAGGGCTATCGCAACAAGATCTCGCTGATGCCATTGGGGTGTCACGTAAAACCATTAGCACCATAGAGCGACGCAAGTTCACGCCATCGGTGCAAATAGCGTTGAAGCTAGCGCGGCATTTCGGTTGCGGTGTGGATGATTTATTTATGCTTGGTGATTAGAATATAAAAAAACCCGCCGGATGGCGGGTTTCTCATGTTACTCGTCGAGGAAGCTTTTTAGCTGCTCGCTGCGGCTTGGATGGCGCAGCTTGCGTAGCGCTTTGGCTTCGATTTGGCGAATACGCTCACGCGTAACGTCAAACTGTTTGCCGACTTCTTCCAACGTGTGGTCAGTATTCATATCGATACCGAAACGCATGCGCAGCACCTTGGCTTCGCGTGCAGTCAAACCACCTAATACTTCGCGCACTGCATTCATCAAGCTTTCTGATGTCGCTGCGTCCACTGGTAAATCCAACGTGGTGTCTTCAATAAAGTCGCCTAAATGCGAATCTTCATCGTCACCAATTGGGGTTTCCATTGAAATCGGCTCTTTGGCAATTTTTAATACCTTACGGATCTTATCTTCCGGCATCATCATGCGCTCAGCCAATTCTTCTGGCAGTGGCTCACGCCCCATTTCTTGCAACATTTGGCGAGAAATACGGTTCAGCTTGTTGATGGTTTCAATCATATGCACTGGAATACGGATGGTCCGCGCTTGGTCGGCAATTGAACGCGTGATTGCCTGACGGATCCACCACGTCGCATAGGTTGAGAACTTATAGCCACGGCGGTATTCAAACTTATCCACCGCTTTCATCAGACCAATGTTACCTTCCTGAATTAAATCCAGGAATTGCAAACCACGGTTGGTGTACTTTTTCGCAATTGAAATAACCAAACGTAAGTTCGCCTCAACCATTTCTTTCTTGGCGCGGCGAGCCTTGGCTTCGCCAATCGACATGCGACGGTTGATGTCTTTGACCTTAGTGATGGTAAGACCGGTTTCTTCTTCAATCGCAACCAACTTACCGACACAGCGCTCAACTTCGTCACGCTGCTGCTTTAAGCCTTCAGCCCATGGTTTGCCAGAATCTGCGAGCTTGTCAAACCATGCCA
This sequence comes from Gammaproteobacteria bacterium, assembly GCA_023481025.1. Next base: position 2,872 of record JAMCWV010000090.1, on the reverse strand, counting down.
TTGAATTTTCGTTGCCTGCAAAGGCTTGGACGAAGGTACGCTTTGGTACTTGCGCATGTTCAATCGCGTGTTTCATGATGATGCGCTCTTGAATACGCACACGGTTCATCATTTCGCGCATGTCTGCCACTAAGCGATCGAACTGCTTAGGCACCAGACGGAATTGCTTAAATAATTCGCTTAGCTTGTCGATTTCAACCCGAGCACGCTTGTCGTCACGGCCATACATACCAATGATTTCGCGAGTGACTTCGTACTGGTCGCGCAACATCGCGAACTTTTGACGCGCAAATTCTGGGTCAATACCCGTATCTGCCGCATCGTCGTCTGAATCGTCATCATCTGAATCGTCGTCTTCATCTTCTAGCTGATCGTTCGACAAATCAGAGCCGATGTGCGTCGCGCTTACTGGCGCTTCATCAACTTCGTTCGGGTCGATAAAGCCAGAGATGATTTCAGTCAGGCGAATTTCTTCCGCTTCATAGGCGTCCCACTGCTCGAGTAGGAAGTTGATCGCTTCTGGGTATTCTGCCACCGAGCACTGAACTTGGTTGATACCTTCTTCAATGCGCTTAGCTATTTCAATTTCACCTTCACGGGTTAACAGCTCAACCGTACCCATTTCACGCATGTACATGCGCACTGGGTCGGTGGTGCGGCCAATTTCGCTTTCAACAGTTGCCAGTGCAGCGGCGGCTGCTTCTGCAGCATCTTCATCTGCACTGTCTTCACTCATCATCAAGTCATCAGCATCGGGCGCACTTTCGAACACCTTAATACCCATGTCATTGATCATGCGGATGATGTCTTCGATCTGATCCGAATCAACGATATCTTGCGGTAAGTGGTCATTAACTTCTGCAAAGGTTAAATAACCTTGCTCTTTACCTTTAGCAATAAGGAGTTTTAATTGCGACTGCCGAGTCTGCATACAGACGTTCACCTCAAAAAATGACTTGAGAATTTCATGGAATGACCAAGTAGTGTACCAAAAGATACGCTTTGCGGCCAGTTTTAGTTTATCTTTTATCCTTGCTAAGCCATGAGGGACGCGTATCTAACGGCGTTTCAGCAGCTTAAGAATTCGATCTATTTCTTGTATCTGCTCACGCCCTAACTGGCTAGCAGTGAGACTTTGCAATGTTTGTAAACGCTGCTCTAAATAGGCATCGATTAAAAACAAAAAGGTTTCCGCGAATTCCTTTTCAATGTTTTCTTCGATAACGCCATGCTGCCAACTGGCCAAACGGCGCAAACTATCGGCGTAGCGAGTGTCGCGCCAGCTTTCTAATAGCTGCGCGGTGCTTAAATCGCGCTCGGCACACTGGCGATGCAAGGCCACAAATACTTTACTGCCCTCAAGCTTTAGCTGCTCAAGCTCGGGGTGCACCGCGACCGTCTTGGCCAAATATGGGTATTGCACCATTAATCCCATCGCGCGCAATATTGGAGTCATTTTTGGCCCGCTGGCTGGGCGCTGTACCTTGGCTTTCTCGGGTGCTGGGACCAGTTGGTCGAGCTGTGCCGGGTCGCGCCCCAACAATTGGGCCAAACGGTTCATTAATAAGTCACGATAAAAATCACTAGCCACTTGGCCTATCAATGGTTTGGCGGTGCCCACTAAACGTGACTTGCCTGCGTCCGTGGTAATATCCAGTGTATCGAGCAAATGTTCAAAGAAGTAATCGGTCAATGGCCGCGCTTGCTTAAGCTGCTCTTCAAAGCCTTGCTTGCCTTCTCGCTGCACCAAGGAATCTGGGTCCTCGCCGTCAGGCAGGAACAAGAAACGCATATCGATGCCGTCTTTCAATAACGGTAATGCGTTCTCTAATGCGCGCCACGCCGCATCGCGACCCGCACGGTCGCCGTCAAAGCAGCAAATGACTAACGGTGTATGGCGAAATAGTAACTGCAAGTGCTCGGTGGTGGCCGCCGTGCCAAGGGACGCTACGGCGTTGGTGACACCATGCTGTGCCAGCGCCACGACATCCATGTAGCCTTCAACAAGTACCGCGCTGTCAATTTTCTGCTCGGCTTGCTTCATTTGCCAGAAACCATAGAGTTCCCGGCCTTTATGGAAAATGCGCGTTTCTGGTGAATTCAGGTACTTTGGCTCACCTTTGTCTAAGACTCGCCCACCGAAACCAACCACACGCCCGCGACGATCGCGAATGGGAAACATAATACGATCGCGAAAGAAGTCATAGCGGCGGCCGTTATCGTTCTCGGTGATCATTTTCAGCGCCAGCAACTGACTCTGAGCGTCCTTGTGGCGCCCAAACTGTTTCATCACCGTGTCCCAGGCATCTGGGGCATAGCCGATTTCAAAGTCTTTGACGATCTGGCCGCTTAAGCCGCGCCCTTTCAAATAGTCGATGACGCGCTGCTTATCAGGGTGTTGGCGTAACTGGCTGGCAAAAAACTTGGCGCAAGCGTCCATCAGCGCATAGTCATCGGCTTGCTGTTGCTTATCGACTGGCTTACCACCGCGCCCGCTGCTTTGCTCGCGTGGCACGTCGACGCCTAACATGGAGGCGAGTTCTTCCACTGCATCAGGAAAGTCTAAGCCGTCATATTCCATGAGGAAATCAAGGGCATTGCCATGTGCACCACAACCAAAGCAATGATAAAACTGCTTGTCTGGTGCCACGGTAAAAGAAGGCGATTTTTCATTATGGAATGGGCAGCAGGCTTGATAGTTACGCCCAGCCTTTTTTAACCGCACGCGAGAATCAACCACCTCGACCACGTCGGCGCGGGCAATTAAGTCTTGGATGAAATCTTTGGGTATTAGTCCAGCCATGCGTGTCTAGCCATTCGTTTCCAACCTAACATAGCCAACCTTTTGAGCATAGTAGGCAAAAAAAAACCG
>JAMCWV010000229.1:2929-4668 GCA_023481025.1 Gammaproteobacteria bacterium | reverse complement strand
GCCCACAGGAGCAAAATCAAACATTTGGTAACCTGCGCCCAATGATTCCGCACGATAGCCAGAAACGATGAGATTAGGTGGCGTACCAATCAAGGTTGTCATGCCGCCAAGGATTGAGCCGAACGCTACAGGCATGAGCACCCGACCTGGCGGAATACCAAGTTTTGAGCCCAGCTGAATTGCGATCGGCATTAACAACGCCATCGCACCGACATTATTCATAAACGCAGACAAGACCGTCGCCAGTGCTGTCAAAGCCGCTATGGTGGTGACAGCTCCACCGGAACTCGGCGTAAACTTATGCGCGACAACATCAATGGCACCAGTAATTTGTAGAGATGCACTCAGTACAAGTACACATGCGACGGTAATCACTGCCGGATGGCCAAAGCCATAAAATGCTTCGGCACTGGGCACAAGTCCGGCGATCACACAGGCCAACAGTGCGCCGAGCGCAACGATGTCATGGCGCCATCGACCCCAGATAAAAAACACCAAGGTGAGCAGTAAAATCCCTAAAATCAAACCTTGTGGTACGGTCATATGTTTATCCTGTTTCGAGTTGTCGTCGCAGCTCGTTTAACACCAACTCTGTTTGTGGTTGCTCGCCCGTCCACGCTTGATAACTCAAGGCGGCTTGCTCAACAAGCATCCCTAATCCGTCGGCGATTTTGCAGCCCGATTGCTCTGCCCACTGTAAAAAGACCGTCGGCTGCGCGCCATACACCATGTCATAACAAAACGGTGCGCCATGCAATATATTTTCGCTCAGCAGCGGCAACTCTCCGTGCAAGCTGGCCGCCGAGGCTTGAATGATTAAGTCCCATGGATCATTTTGCACTGCACTTTCATAGTCACCCGCTGTCACGCCAGAGAATTCAGCGGCAAGCTGCTGCGCTCTCGTCTCGGTGCGGTTGACGAGATGAATGACCTGCGCTTGCGCGGCCAGCAAAGGCCCAAGAATGCCTCGTACGGCGCCACCAGCACCGATGATTAAAACGCGGGCATCGGCAATTCTCACGCCAAGACAAAAAACTTCACGCACCAGCCCAAGACCATCGGTGTTATCACCCAGCCAACCACCTTCGCGAAAAATTAAGGTATTCACCGCGCCCGCTTGTTCTGCGCGTTCGCTCAGCGCGTCACACAAGAACACAGCCTGTTCTTTTAATGGCACGGTCACATTTGCGCCAACGCCGCCGCTGGCGACAAATTCGGCAAAGCGCTGCGAAAAATGCTCTGGAGCTGCTAGAATGCGCTGATACTCGAGCTGTCGTCCTGACTGCGCGGCAAAGGCAGTATGAATTTGCGGCGACAGACTATGCTCAATCGGATAACCAAAAACAGCGAGTTTCATGAAAATACCAACTTTCCTTCATCGTTTACGTAATGTCCGAGCAGAACCGCAAACCCTTTACCAACGTTTAGGTGGCGAAAATGGCGTGCGCGCTATAGCGGAACGATTTTATGACATTATGAGCACAGATCCAGCGGCGAAGGAACTTTATGCCATGCATTCACTGCCTTTGGATAGCATTCGCGTGAAGTTTTTTGAATTTTTAAGTGGTTGGTTTGAAGGGCCGCAGTTGTATGTGGAAAAGTATGGCCACCCGATGTTGCGAGCTCGCCACCTGCCGTTTCGTATCGATGAACAGATGCGCGACCAGTGGTTACATTGCATGTATCAGACGCTGGACGAACTCGTTTCCGACCTCGACTTAAAACATGAATTGCGCCAG
>JAMCWV010000229.1:0-2919 GCA_023481025.1 Gammaproteobacteria bacterium | reverse complement strand
TTCAGCGGAACGCTGGATACTATGACCTTTGAGATTGGTGCTGCCGAGATGCAAATTGCTTTGGTTGGCAATAAGATCGTCGCTGACTGGCAAGCGGCTTATGCCACAATTGGCATGCCTGGCGTTTCGTATCGATGAACAGATGCGCGACCAGTGGTTACATTGCATGTATCAGACGCTGGACGAACTCGTTTCCGACCTCGACTTAAAACATGAATTGCGCCAGCGGTTTACCCGACTGGCGCATCACATGATCAATCAATAATTACGAAGCGTCTTTGGCTTTTTGCTTCTGAATCCGCTCGATGCGACCAGCAAAGCCGGTCTTAGTTTTGTCATCTAAGCCAAAACTTAAAGCCTGTTCACAGACGCCAATCGCTTTATCATACTGACCATCTTCGACCAGTAAGGTCGCATAGTTTTGGAACGTGAGCACTTGTGGCAATGAGCCACCATTACTTTCCGCTAACGGCACTTTGATCTGCTCAAATTCGTCAATGTGACGCGCAGAAAAGGTTTTACAAATCGTCCGCCAACCGTCGTCCGCTCGGTTGCGATAGCTGGTTTCGGTGATTTGTTGGTAGAGACGATGACGTGCAAGTGGATCTTTCTCGTCGTCCAAGGCGATTAGCGGCTCTTTTAACTCATCAGGAACTTCCGCCCCGAGTGGCGATGGCTGCGATTTGTCGCCGCTATCAATGACCGGGTCAACGTCCTTTGACACCACCTCTTTTTCTTTGCTTGAGGTTTTTGTGCTCGCTGGTTCAACTTGGCTTTCTGACTTCGAGGACGCCGAATCTGAGGTTTGCTCCGAGCCGCCAATGGACGGTTTGCGTTCAGATTGACTCGCTTGCTGTTGCGATTTGTTCGCCGCTAAACGTCGAATAATAAAGATGGCGGCAACGACGATAACCACGAGAATGAGTAAACTAGGCATGGTAAGTTCCTGTATCGATTATTTTTTATGCGGACTCAGCTTAGTCCGAAATCGAACAAGAAACAAGCGACGTTAACCTAGATTTAGCCAGTTCCGCGGCTTGAGATAATCCTGCAAAGCCAATTCACGGCTACCCGGTTCTGCTTGATACATATATTCCCAACGCGCTAACGGTGGCATTGACATCAAAATCGACTCGGTGCGGCCGCCCGTTTGCAAGCCGAACAGCGTGCCTCGGTCATAAACCAAGTTAAACTCCACATAGCGGCCACGACGATACAGCTGAAACTGCCGCTCGCGCTCACCAAATGATGTGTCTTTGCGCCGCTCAATAATCGGCACATAGGCTTTGGTAAAATGATCGCCTATCGACTGCATCAGTGCAAATGCATGTTCAAAGTCGAGTTCACCAGCGGGGTTGCGATTTAGGTCATCAAAAAATAAACCACCCACACCGCGAGTTTCTTGCCGGTGCGGTAAGAAGAAGTAGCGGTCACACCAGGCTTTATAGTCCGCGTAATACTCTGGTCCAAATGGCTCGCAGGCTGCTTTAGCCGTTTCATGCCAATGGACGACGTCTTCATCGAAAGGATAAAACGGCGTTAAATCAAAACCACCACCAAACCACCACACCGGCTCTTCTCCCGGTTTCTCGGCAATAAAAAAGCGTACATTTGCATGTGACGTTGGAATAAATGGATTATGCGGGTGAATGACCAGGGATACACCGCACGCATTAAAACTACGCCCAGCTAATTCAGGACGATGCGCCGTGGCCGAAGCTGGCATCGACGCGCCAAAAACGTGCGAATAGTTCACCCCGCCTTGCTCGATGACCGCGCCTTGTTTTAACACTCGCGAACGACCGCCACCACCTTCTTCACGTTGCCAGCTGTCTTCGACAAAGCGCTGTTGCCCGTCAACCTCTTCCAGCTCAGCACAAATCGAATCTTGCAAACGCTGCAAGTAATCTTTAACGCGTTCTAAATACTGGCTTTGCGGGTTCGCCTGCTGCGGATCGGCTTGGCTCATCGTAACGTGGCTCCTGTTAGGGGATTAATGATTTGCGACGGATCTGTCCGGCCGCCAGTTTCACCGGCCATTATCCAGTCCAGTTCATGGCCGAGTTCGGTTGCGACAGCGTCTGCGCTGCGCAGCGGCGGTTTGCCGGTATAATTTGCACTGGTCGACACGAGTGGTGTACCTAATGCACGACACAGTGCGCGTACCGGTTCAAATGCGGTAACACGCACGGCAATGGTATCAAATTCGCCGCGCAGAAAACGTGGGACACTGGCTTTTGCTGGTAAGACCAAAGTTACCGGCCCTGGCCAGTGAGAAAAAACTTGAAAACGTTTGTCTTGGGGAATGCGACTGTCGTCAACGTAGTCGAGAAGCTGACTGTAATCAGCTGCAATCAATATCAAACCTTTCGCTTCTGGTCGTTGTTTCAGTGCTAGGAGCTTACGTACTGCCACCTCGTCGTTCGGCGAGCAACCCAATCCAAAAACCGCTTCCGTCGGATAAGCGATTAATCCATGATTCGCCAACGCAGCTTTGGCTGCGGCAAAATTGTCTTCATTTGGGTCAGAAATTGGCAACGACATACGCACTCCTGAATGATTCACGGTAACCCAAAGGCCTAGCTGCGAGGGTTAATACCGATACGTCGAGTGCCGCATTATAACGGCTCAGATTTATAACTGCACTGCTTTTGCGGGCAACGTAAGCGAACACCCGCGGCTGAATCGCGTTTCACCAATACACCCCAACCGCAATCAGGGCAGCTTTGTGCGACTGGCTCGTCATTGAGGGCATATTTACACTTTGGGTACCGGTCACAGGCATAAAACTGTTTACCGTATTTGTTTGCCCGCTGCTGCAGCTTGCCCTTATTGCAATCCGGACAGGCAATTGTCGCCGTCGATGTGGCCTGCGCTGCAGTCGGATCGAGCATAAAGTGACATTCGGGAAAACCGCTA
>JAMCWV010000053.1 GCA_023481025.1 Gammaproteobacteria bacterium | reverse complement strand
GCTGCAGCAAGCGCAAGACCGGATTGACGGTACGGTCACGACATTAACCGTCACGATTGATATTAGTGAAGCGTTGCGCAATGAAATGGCATGGATTAATAATTTGTTTGTTTTCGTTCGTAACCCAGACGGTGGTCGCGAGCCGATTGCAGTGACTCGTCAACGGGTCACTGACTTCCCTGTCACGGTCACCTTAACCGATGAAGACGCTATGCTTGAAGGGGTGAATTTATCCTCGGCGGCGAGCTGGTTAGTGCAGGCACGGTTGACCACAGGTGACAGCATGGAACGACGTCGCGGCGATTTTGAGACACGACCGATGCTGATAGAGCGTGAGTCAGGTCAGCAGATTCGGATTACTTTGACGGATATGGTTGAATAATGCGTCGGGTGCGTTTTGTTGTGCCTTTGATGATGGCTATGGGTGCGGCTGGATTAGCCGGTTGCGCCCAAACGCCAGACACGGACAGTGCCACCGATGTTGATGTGGATACCACAGCAGCAATGACGGAGTCGCATGACTTCGACTTTCGTGATGAACGTGATCCTTGGGAGTCGATGAATCGCAGTTTCTACAACTTTAATCGTCATGTCCTCGACCCTTATTTAATCAGCCCTGCCGCGAGTGCTTATGCATTGATTCCGCGACCAGTACGTGATGGCCTTTACAACGCCACAGAAAACATCACTGAGCCGGCATCGACGGTGAATAATCTGCTGCAGCGTAAATTCAAATCAGCGGGTATTAGCGCCGGTCGCTTTTTGATGAACTCGACCATTGGCGTGTTTGGTCTGTTTGATGTCGCCGGTAAAATGGGCGTCGGTCAAGAACGTGAAAGTTTCGGTGAGACGCTTGCCGTTTATGGTGTTCCTGACGGCCCTTATATTATGCTGCCAGGTGCCGGACCGACCGTTATCATCGACCGCGGTGGTGACGTTATTGATGACTATGTGTGGCCGGCAACTTTACTCAGTTGGTCGGTCAGTATCGGGCGTTATGTTATTCGGGGTTTGGAAACACGTATTGCCCTGCGCGAATTAGAGCCCATGTTGGAAAATGCCATCGACGAATATGCTATCAATCGTGAAGCTTATTTTTCCACTTGGCGCGATAAGGTTTATGACGGCAACCCGCCGATCGATGACCTCTATGATGACTTCGATGATTGGGATGACGATTGGGGTGCTTGGGATGATACCAGTGTGCGCGTGCCCATTTATCAACCGCAAATGCAACTACCCGACGATTACATTGTTATTCGCGTACGGGTCGCGCCTTAATTTACTCAATATTATCGATTCTAGGTTTGACGCCAGCTCGTTTGTGAACGACGCTTAAGGTAGGCGAGGAAGTGGAGTCCCCAAGATGAATCGAAAAGTACTGATCATTGAAGACGATCGCGTTTATGCCTCGATTCTCGACAGTTTTTTGAGCGAGCGAGGTTATAGTGCAGCGCAGGCGCCGGACGGCGAAACGGCGCTGCGAATGCTGAAACAGATTGAACCCGATGTGGTGCTCTGTGATTTAAGCCTACCTGATATGTCTGGCTTGGCGATTCTTGAACGTTTAGTCAGCTCACCCGACCCAATTCCTGTGATTGTCATTTCCGCGTCAGACCGCATGGCTGATATTCGCGAAGCAGTGCGTTTAGGCGCAGTGGATTACTTGGTAAAACCGGTCGCGAAATTGGATGTGCTTGAGTACGCCTTAGAGAGTTGCCTTGATCGCGTGGCGCTAGAAAAGGAGCACGAGCATGACCGCTGGGAATTTGATGACCATCTCGACGTGCTCTTTCAAGACGACAGTGTGGTGCAGCGTTTAAGTCATGATTTAATCCGCCGTGATCAATTAGCGGTTGGACCTTTCCAGATTATTCACCAAGTCGGTCCGCGCGACGAACAGCGTCTGTGGCTTGATTATTACCGACTACCCAATGATCAACTGATTATGGTGCTCGCTCGGGCGCAAGCGCTCAGTGGCCAAGATATTCTTGCGCTGCTGGTGCTGAAAACGTTGTTTAATCCGCTTCTGCGGGCAACGTTGGCGGAAACGACGCACTTGCTCATGCACCCACCGAAACTACTTGCGCGCTTAAACAGTGAGCTATGCCATTCGCGCATTCGTGCGGCTTTTGACATGGTCGTGGTGTGGATCGACACGCGAACGGGTGTCGCGCGTTGGAGTCAAGCTGGGGATAAAATCTTACTCAGCCACGAAGGGCAGCCAGACTTGGCTTTAGGCATTTGGGGCAATGCGACCTACCGTCAGCACCAGGTGCCGCTGGATCGTCAAGGGTTTTACATGGCCTGCGAGGAAACGTGGCTGCGGGCGCAACCCCGCAGCTAATTGGCTTATTTAACAGTTTTCAACCAAGCGCCAAAGTCATCGCCGAGTTGCGGATGCCGCAGGGCATAGGTCACAAACGTTTGCAGATAACCCAGCTTATTCCCGCAGTCATGGCTATGACCTTGCATGTAGTAAGCGTTCACTCCCTCTTGTTCGAGCAGCATGGCAATCGCGTCGGTTAATTGTATTTCGTTGCCTGCCCCAGTCGGGGTCTTCTCTAGCAATGGCCACAAGCCATTGGAAAAAACGTAACGACCAACAACAGCTAGATCTGACGGTGCTTCGTCCACGGGCGGTTTCTCAACTAAGGCTTTAATTGGTGCTTGCTCACGCGGGCGTAACTCGGCACCACCAATGTCAGCGACACCGTATTGGTCAACAAGATCCTCTGGAACTTTCTCGACCATGACCTGGCTCGCCCCAGTGTGGGCGAAATTAGCGATCATTTCCGCCATGTTTTCTGTGCGGGTGTCGTAACTGGCTTCGTCCATTAAGACGTCAGGCAAAACTACCGCAAACGGTTCGTCACCGACTAAAGGTCGTGCGCACAGGACAGCGTGGCCAAGGCCTTTGGCTGCGCCTTGACGTACATGCATGATGGTCACGCCTTTCGGGCAGATCGCCTGTACTTCATCCAACAATTGGCGCTTGACGCGTTTTTCCAAGATCGACTCGAGTTCAAAGCTGGTATCAAAATGGTTTTCGATTGAATTCTTACTTGAGTGCGTGACCAAAATAATTTCAGTCAACCCAGCAGCCGCACATTCATTAACGATATACTGAATTAATGGTTTATCCACCAACGGCAGCATTTCTTTCGGAATCGCCTTTGTTGCAGGTAGCATCCTTGTCCCAAGGCCGGCCACGGGAATAATCACTTTGGTTACGGCTTGTCCTTTCTTACTCATAATTCACCTTTCTCGTTTATAAATACTGTCGCGACGCATAGCAATGCGCCTTCGTTGTAACACGAGTTTACAACATGTTGTCCGTAAACAGAATGCGGGAGTTATGCTAAACTTTTGTGAAATAGAGGAGCGCAGCGAATGATTTATTTTTCACCGAGTAAAATTAAGGCTTTAGAGGGTTATTCGACGTTGGAGCGGGCACACATTGTGTCGCTCGCGGCGCGGCAGATGCCGTTTGAGCGCAAGGCAGTGGCGAATGTGTTAAAGGTGATTTTGTTGGTCGCCATGTTTTGGGTTTTGTTAGACGTTCCCGGTATTGCTTTAAAAATTATTGCCTTGTTAGCGGTGGGTTTGTTGTATCCGTTGGTGTTGCAACCGATTACCTTGACGATGGCAGCCCCCTACATTCCAGAAGCCGCGAGTCGTTTTCAGCGCAGCAAAGCCTTTGCGCAAGACGCACCCGATGGTGATGGCGAAGACGGAGGTGCGGATTAAACTCTAGAGTATCATGAAGGTTGAGGTTAAATTACTCTGCCAGAGGGTAGTCTTGGATTAAGCAATTTAGCGGGATTCGCAAGCCAGCATGCAAGTTACGTATCATATTAAGACTAAGGCTGCGTTTGCGATTGAGTATTTCGCTCACGCGGCTTCTTGTTCCTAAAAAGGGGACGAGATCTTTGTCGATTAGACCAAGTTGCTCCATGCGAAATCGAATGGCTTCGATTGGATCTGGGGCTTCGATGGGAAACTCTTTTTCTTCATATGCGGTGACTAATGTCACCCAAACTTCTAGTTCATCCCCTTCGGAGGTGTTTGGCTCGGCATCCCACAATTCCTCGATGCGCGCGAGGGCGGCGCGATGATCATGTTTGCTTTTAATCGGTTTGATATTCATAGCTAAGCCCTTAAATTGTCGCTGCATCGATCTTGTCATATTCGTCATGGCTTCCGATAAAGCGGATGTAAATAAGTGAAAATGAATAATTGATTGCCACCACTAATCTGTATTTATTTCCATGGATATTAAAAACCACCCTGTTATTTCCTACAAAACTTGCGTGTCGATAGAGAGATTTGATGTCGTGTGTGTTTTTCCAAACGGCATACTTGGCTTCGTCGTACCACGCTTTTAGTGCTTGCTCAGAATCGCGGTACTGTGGCTGTAGCCAGAACTCTCGGAGCGTAGCTCGCGAAATGATTCGCATAGGTTTCCTTATTTCCCAGTATGGGAAAATAGATGGTATTATGCAAGATATTTCCCTAATTGGGAAATTTTTTATGGTCGAGGTTTTGCGCAAAAGACGAGAGTGTAGCTTTAACCTGATGCAGACTTGAAGACGAAATGAGGTAGGCAATCGCGGATTGCCTACTTTTATTATTTTTCGGCGACAATCACGGCGCGTTTTGGGGCGGGGTAGCCTTCGAGA
>JAMCWV010000173.1 GCA_023481025.1 Gammaproteobacteria bacterium | reverse complement strand
GTCCATTTGTGGGTAAGGGATGCCGATGCCGTTGTCGTCGAGGGCATTTTTGATGCGTTCCATCATGTCCCAATAGACGGGCCAATAATCTTCGCTTTTAACCCATGGGCGAACAATCAAGTCGACCGAAGAATCATTCAGTGCGGTTACTGCAACGCGAGGCGCTGGTTCCTTTAAAACACGCTCATCGCTGGTGATAACATTCATCAGCACTTCTTTCGTCTTCTTCAGGTCTGCCTTGTAGGAAACGCCTATGAGCATATCCACACGACGAGTCGCTTCTTCCGAGAAGTTCGTGATTTCACTACCGGTAATGCGCGAGTTCGGGACAATGACTAACTTGTTGTCAGGCGTTTTTAGGATAGTCGTGAACAGCTCAATGCGTTGAACCGTACCTTGAATCCCACCCGCGTCGACATAGTCACCAGCCTTGAACGGGTGATAAATCATGATCAACACACCCGAGGCGAAGTTTGCCAGTGAGCCCTGCAACGATAAACCAATGGCTAAACCGGCAGCACCGAGAATGGCAACAAACGAAGTGGTTTGAATACCAACGTGCGAGAGTGACATGAGAATCGCCGCAACGATTATAATTGCCCGCAAAATGCTCGCGAGAAACGACGCAACTGCATTATCAATTTTGCTAGTTTCAAGACGCTTCACCATAAAGTTGGACAGCGTTCTGGCGATTATGAAACCACCAATAATGATGATCAAGGCGACAATCACCTTGCCACCAAAGAGCAACATGGTTTCTTGATTTTCTGCTACCCAATCGAGAGGCTCGTTCATGAATAATTCCTTATCTATTAGAAAGTATGAATGCATTATAGCCGAAAGTTAAAGTACCTTCGACCTTCCGCATCCGGCTGACCTAACCACGCTAAAAGCTCGGTTAATCCTTGCGGTGCACCGGCTTGCGGAGCAATGCCAATGCGTAAATCAACTCCAGTTGGAGCAACGGTGCCGTCCACGCTTAAACCGAGTAAGTTTTCGCGCGGCATTTGCACCAACATACGACCGTCGGCACACCCAATATTAGTGGTGTAGTCACCTAACGGTTGCCAGCGACGATTAAATTCACCCTCTATATTAAAGCCTTGCGCGCGGCCGTTAAGTATTTCGCACAGTGGTTGGCCAAGCATGAACTCGTCAATTTGTAAGGTCAGCGCACCGCGCAAAGGAATGGGTGATGACACTGGGCTAAGCGCCATGATTTCTTGAAGGTTACCCGCAAAGCGCGCATCGATAACTTCAATGGCTCCCATGCGGGCAATCACGCGTGCTTGGCCCGTCAATGGGTTATCGCGATGCGATGCTATTTGCACATCAGCAACAGCACGCAGGGTAAAAAAATGCAACGGTCGTAGTTGCCACTGAATCGCGTTCAATGCAAGTTCAGGCGTCTCGACCCGACCTATTTGACCATTCCAAATCGTCCCTTGAACGTGCTGCAGCTCAATGCCATTAGGCACAGGCGCAAAGGATACGACGAGACGCGCTGGCAACATAACGATCAAGGTAATCAAGTAAGCCAGAATAAAAACAACGATTAATTTAGTCCGAACTGCCATGGACACTTCCTATTTTAACTAGTCGCACGGATTTGTAGGCGGCGAACCCGCACAACACCTGTCGTGTTCGTTTCGGTGACGTCGAGGTTTTCAATCAGAACGCCGCGTTCACACTGTACTCGATAATCACCTTGCAGCGCGTTGAACTGTGCTTCATTGAAGACCAACACCAGCGACTCATTTTGTGGTTGCACCCGCGAGACGTCGATATCGAGCTGACCAGTAAGTTGATTGACCACACTATTCAGTTGATTCGCACGAACTTGCTGGACACTTTGTCGTTGCCGATTGCGTGCTTGTAACACCAAGGCAATCTGTTGCTCGACATATCGCTGAGTTTGTATCTGTGCTTGCAAACGCATTTCTGCACGTTCAATCCGCTCGTTGAGCGGCTGCCAGAACCCAAACCAAAGCACCGCGAAAGTAATGAATACCACCATCACTTGAATTAAACGTTGCTCACGCACTTGCAGAGCCTGCCAGCGCTGTGTCAGCTGTGCTTGATATTTGTTTAAACTTGGCCGTAACCGTTCGTTGAGCGGCGCAGTGATTTTTACGAATGCGCTCATGAGCCACTCCTTACGATAATCGTACCGTTGATTTGCCCTGCTCGATTCGCCAACTGCCCTTGTTCTGCCTGCAATGATTGCTCACGGGCGGCTTGTACAAAGCGTTCAAAAGACTGCAAATTCTGACCATTGGCTTGGATACGCAGCTCATCTCGCTGTTGATCATAATTTAGACTCGTAAGCTCAATCGGTGCTGCGCGAAACGCTGGTGCAAGTTCATTCAATAACGCTACGACACCACCGCCAGATGCACCGCCGGTGCGCGCGACATGTTGTTGCAGTTGAGAGCGAACATCAACCACTCGACTTTCTTCAGGAAATGTTTCTAAGTACAGCTGTTCATATTGCTGGCGGACCTGCTGTGCTTCCCTTTCTAACTCAACAACCGTCACCATTTTATCCACAAATAATAGCGCCACAAGTGCCGCTGCGGCTACTGCCGGGAACTTCCATGGACCGATATTAAAGGCTGTTTTTTGCTGTACTCGATAATCACCTTGCAGGAGATTAACCGCTTCATGTTTGGCTAGCTGAGCACCCAGCTCCAACGCTAAAGTTTGCTCTCCGGCTTCAATAATCGCCGGCGGTTGCGGCCAGTCAATCTCACCGTAGCTGACGATTTTTGCGAGGACTTCGTCGCCTTCGGGCTGCACATAGGTTGCTAAGTAAGGGTCTAAACTAAGCGCTTGCCATGGACCTTGGCGGATAACCCACGCCTCGGTAAAGTCAGCAACACTCCATTGCTGGTCCACTACGGGCAGCATAAAGAAGTCAGGATACAGCGCTGAGGGTCTCAGTTTTGCCGCTGCCAAAGCCTCTAGCCAACGGTCAATTGCCCGTTTGGCAACCACAAGCACGGGAATTTGGTCTGATTTCGGCAGCTGTTCCGGCCAGGCAAAGTGCAAGTTATCAATGTCTTCTGCCAACTCGTCTTCGAGTGCAAACGGAATGACCTGCTGCAACTGTCGGCGTGACTTGTGCGGAATTTCAATATTATGCCAAGCCACCGCCAAAGAGCTTACGAATACGCGTAAGTCACGTCCTTGCGCTTTCTCGGTCAGACTGGGTAAGTCATTAAGTCCTGCCAACTGGCCACTTGCTACCGTTGTTTTTTCGCTCGCATTCCAAATCAACCAAAATACTGGCGCATTATCGGAAGCTGGAAGACGAATTATTATCTGTTCGTTCATCCGTTTCGTATCCTCCCCGCGAGCGATGCACGACGTATGCCTCACCGTTGGTTATATGTAACTGACTAACCCCATAAAACTCTAGATCACCATATTGAATTGCTGCACGCAACTCAAAGTACTGACTTTCCACTGTCAATGCTTCAATTTCTGGAAGCCCTTGGATGGTTTGCCCTTCGCCAACGAGATTTTGAATTTCGGTTTGTTGCTGAATACTCTCAACATCAGCAAAGCCGTCTTGCGGCCGTGCGCCGAGTAAACTCTGGGCACTATTGATGTCCATTTGGCCGCGGAAAAACGCCACTATAAGCTCAGCGCGATCTTCCGGTACTGTATTTAAATTCAGTCTCCACTGAGTTTGCGCGGGTATAACGCAGACAAACGGTCGCAATCGCTCATACACCTCTTGCGTATACCCCATAATTTGCCGCAGCTCTGAGCGATGCGACAACAAACTATTTGCAGCTTGGTATGGCTGTGGTAATGACTCGTAGTCAGCATCTTCAGCGCCCAAGTTACTATGCAGCTGAGTGTCTTTGTCGATCCAATCAATCAACGTCGCGGTTAATCGTTCTGCTGTATATTGGTCAAATTCGAGCGCTTCTAACAGAGCTTGGTACTGCTCCATGGCTAGCGTCAGTGCGGCCAAATCCTCTTCATTTTTATACAACGCATTAAGGTTAAAACAGCTATGTAAATCTTTAATCTCGCCGGCAATCATACCGTTACGAACAGGGAATGGTCCTTGTTGAGTCGCCCAATTCTGTTGCAGATGCACGCGATTATCGTCTTCCTCCAGCTCCGCAAGCAACACTTGGCGCACCAAAGACTCTGCGCTCATCCAGTGCCAATAGGCCTGCTCCGCGTGGTCACTGCTAATAACACGGGCAATTTGTAGGCGCAAACGCCCGCTCATTTGCACTGCTAAAACGGTGACGATGACTACAATCAGCAACACGGTGATAATCGCGACGCCCTGTTGGCGTTTTGGCGACTTCATGGGATATTCTCCGCTTTTGCACCGCTGACCAGCAACCAACGTTCAATCACACCAAACTCTTGCGTTTCGAGTCTGACAATAACAATATCGGGTAACGAATGTTGTAATTCCCAACGTTCAACCTCTTCGCCGCGGAAGATAAAATTCACCGCAAGCTCTGTCACACCCTCTAACAGATTTTGAATTTGCGCCTCACCGCTAGCGTCATCGACGAAAGGCTGTGACACCCGCTGCAAAACTTCGTCACGAATCCGATAGCTGACAGGCTGCAATTCACTACGCGGTAGCATCTGTTGCGGATTTGTCCAACCTGCTCGGACAAATGCGATACCGCCGCTGTCACTGTCAATCAGGCTGCCGTCG
>JAMCWV010000025.1:1900-4702 GCA_023481025.1 Gammaproteobacteria bacterium | reverse complement strand
TGCCGCTTATTACATGCGCTTGGCCTATCAATCAGAAGCACCTGAGCAATATTTTATGCAGTTCTTCTTGTTGTTCTTAGGGTTGTTTGCTGCCAGTGGTATCGGCAATGGGTCAACCTTCCGCACAATCGCGGTGGTCTTTCCAAAAGAACAAGCAGGCCCGGTTTTAGGCTGGACTTCGGCAGTGGCGGCTTACGGAGCGTTTTATATTCCACAAGTTTTCGGCGAGCAAATTACCGCAGCAACACCGGAATACGCAATGATCGGCTTCGCCATCTTCTATGGTTTTTGTTTATTGCTTAACTGGTTCTACTATTTGCGTAAAAACGGTGAGTTTTATAATCCATAAACCGCATCGAATCGACGTTTGAACGTAAAGTCCCGCTTCTGACTCAAGCGGGACTTTCCTTTCTGGAGTCGAACCGCCTATAATCAAGGGAGTTGATTAAATTAGAAAGAGCTAATATAATAATCCTATGAAAATGACTTCGATATCGATTGAGCAAATGGAAATTAATGCAACCGCAGCTGAAGCACTGTTAAAGTCGTTGGCGAATAGCCATCGCTTGATGGTGTTGTGCTATTTGGTGAATGGCGAGATGTCGGTCGGTGAATTAGAAAAGAAACTGGGTTTGTCTCAGTCATCGCTGTCGCAACACTTGGCGAAGTTGCGTGAGCAGAAAATCGTTGGTTTTCGCAAAGAAGGCACAACGGTGCTGTATCGAATCGAAGACGAGAAAGCGATGACGATTCTTGAATCGCTACATGGGATTTATTGCTAACGCTAAAAAAGATCGCACGTTGACGGTCTTTTTTTAGAACTTAAATATTAGACTGTGCTAATGTAATTGTGTTTAATATCGCGGATGTCGCGATTTTTTCAACAAAACCATCTAGGCTCATGTTAAGTCGGCCACGATGGAATCAACTCGAGGAAAGAGAAGATGAATATTGATCGCGCCGTAATGGCATTTGCAGGTGCCGTGGTTCTGATTTCTGCTCTATTGGCTTGGCAGGTCTCGCCTGCTTGGTTATTGCTAACGGGCTTCGTTGGTTTAAATCTGTTCCAAGCTGCATTTACAGGGTTTTGTCCATTGGCCAAGATTTTAGCCAAAGTAGGGCTAAAGCCGGGGAACGCTTTTAAGTAAGTTGTAGGCCGCAACGTCTACGGAACTTTTGCGAGACGGCGATTAAGCCGTCTCTATCGCTGTCATTCAAGGAGCAAAGCATGGCGCAAGCGCGAGGTGGTGAGAAGCCACAGGGCAACATTATAAACTGGTTTTTAAATAGTGCCTTTCCGCCAATTTTTATTGGTTTTGCGCTATTGCTCGGTGTTGTCGCACTGTTACTTACGCCGCGTGAAGAAGATCCACAAATAGTTGTGCCGATGGCCGACGTAGTCGTCTCTGCCCCCGGTTTGTCTGCGCGACAGGTGGCCACTCAGGTGACCGAGCCACTTGAACGTTTAGTCTCGCAAATTGATGGTGTTGAATATGTTTATTCGACTTCCAACCGCGATCACGCCAATGTCACGGTTCGCTTCTATGTCGGTGAAGATCGCGAAGATTCCTTAGTTAAGCTGTATAACAAGCTGTACTCCAATCAAGATCATATTCCGGCAGTGGTAAACAACTGGGTTGTGAAGCCAGTCGAAATCGATGATGTGCCGATTATTGTCGCTGCCATTTATAGTAAAGATCCAGAGCAACATGATGCCTTCGCCTTGCGCCGCGTGGCGGAACAAGCGACCCAGCGGTTGAAATCAATTCGCCATACGAATCGCGTGGAAGTGACCGGTGGTCAGGCCCGCGTCATACAGATTGAGCTCGACAGTGTCGCATTGGCTGCACATAGCACGACGCTTGCCGATATAGCTCGAGCGGTGCAGGTCAGTAACACGCAAGTCACAGCCGGGCATTTGCATCAAGATAGCCGGGTGATTCAAGTCGAAAGCGGCGTGTTTTTCCAATCCGCTGCTGAATTAGCCAACGCTGTGGTTAATGTCGTCAATGGCAAACCCGTTTATTTGCAGGACGTTGCTGAGGTGACTGACGGCCCGGAGCAACCAAACGATTATACGTTTTTCTATCCGGGGATGGCGTTTAACGCCGAACATCAGAGCGCTGCAGCCGACAAATACCCAGCGGTCTTTATTTCTGTGGCAAAACAACGTGGCTCCAATGCGGTTTGGGTGGCGGACAATGTCCTCGCTGCGTTAGAAGAACTGCAAGCCGATTGGTTGCCGGCCGGCGTTGAGTATTCGGTTATTCGCAATTACGGTGAAACCGCCGACGACAAAGTGAAAGAACTGGTCAGCAGCTTAGTGGTTGCGGTCATTGTGGTGGTGGTGTTTGTCGGCTTGTTCCTCAGCTGGCGTGCGGCTGCTGTGGTTGCGATCGCTATTCCTATCGCTTATGGCGCCACGCTCGGCATGGACCTTTTGTTTGGTTATACGATTAACCGAGTCACCCTATTCGCGCTGATTTTGGCCTTAGGCTTAATTGTTGATGACCCCATTGCGGCGATCGACAACATTGAACGTCATATGCGTGAACAAGGTAAAGCAACCAAGCGAGCGGTCATCGCGGCTATGGTGGAAATCCGTAGTGCGTTATTAATGTCGACATTGGCGATTATTATTGTCTTTACGCCGATGTTTTTTATCACCGGCATGATGGGTCCGTATATGGCGCCAATGGCGTTTAACGTGCCCATCAGTGTGATTTTCTCGACCCTTACTGCGTTTCTAATTACCCCGTGGCTGGCATGGAAAATTATGGCGAACGCCACGCCAAAGGGGGC
>JAMCWV010000025.1:0-1890 GCA_023481025.1 Gammaproteobacteria bacterium | reverse complement strand
AAGCCCGTTAGCAATAACCAAGCAAAAGGGGGCGTACGACCCGAGCACTTCGGTTCTTTATAAAGGCTACCGAGCCATCCTTGAGCCGTTAATTGCCAGCCCGCGGCGGAGTAAAATATTTCTCTGGGCCGTTGCTGGACTCTTTGTCATCGCTGCAATTTTGCCGGCCATGCGTTTGGTGCCATTGAAACTGCTGCCGCACGACAACAAAAATGAGTTTCAGCTGATTGTCGATTTGCGTGAGGGCGAGTCGCTGGAAACCACCGCGATGGTGCTCGAACAGTTTGCCAATTACTTGCAGCGCGTACCCGAAGTCGCTTCGGTTTCAAGCTTTGCCGGCGTCGCCTCGCCAATGGACTTTAATGGCATGGTGCGACACTACTTCCATCGCCAGCAACCATGGCAAGGTGAGTTGCGCGTGGTCTTGGCGTCGAAGCAACAACGACAAATGCAGTCGCACGAAATGGTCAATCGCCTACGTGATGATCTGGAAGCAATTGCAGCAACGCATCATGCGCGCTTAAAACTGGTACAAATGCCGCCTGGCCCCCCGGTTCTCGCGACCGTGGTGGCGGAAATCTATGGTGATAGTCGGACCGATTATCGAGAGCTTGAAGTGGCTGCGCAGGTAGTGGCAGATCGTTTGCGGCGAGAAGACTTGGTTAGTGAAGTGGACACCTCAGTACCATTTGATTACAGCGTTTGGCGCTTTGAGGTGGATCGCGAAAAGGCTGCGTTGTCCGGTATCAGTGCCACGGATATTCATCAAAGTATTCAAGCAGCGACTGCGGGTTGGGTGATTGATTTCTTGCAACAGCCAACCGAAATTAATCCGTTACCGATTGAAATTCGCTTGCCGCAAGGGGCGCGTGATAATCCCGATCACCTTTTGTCACTGTATGTGCGCGGCCAACAGGGCATTGCCCAAGTGGATGACGGTCAAGGTTTGCGAGCAGCTCCGGCTCCTTTAGTGCAGCTGGCTGAGCTTGGTCGGTTTGTCGAAGTGCCCGCTGACCGACCCATTCTGCACAAAAACCTCCGTCCGGTTGCTTATGTCTATGCCGAGGCGGTCGGTCGAGTGCCGGCGGACGTGGTGGCCGACGTTATGGTCGATCAAGGCAAAGAAGGTGACAACTGGGTTCCGCACTGGCGTCGCCATTACTTCAATAATGGCTCGGGCTTAGGTTGGGATGTCCCCGATAATATTTCCGTGGTTTGGAGTGGAGAAGGGGAATGGAAAATCACCTTAGACGTATTCCGTGACTTGGGGATTGCTTATGGTGTCGCACTACTCGGCGTGTATCTGGTAATGGTTTTACAAACCGGCTTGAAAGGCGTCTCGGGCATTATGATGTTGTCGATTCCGCTCACCATTATTGGCATTATGCCCGGCTTTTGGTTCTTGAATATGTTCGCGGCGGATATTAACGGCTACCCGAATCCATCGCTATTCACTGCGACTGCGATGATCGGGATGATCGCATTGGCCGGTATTGTGGTGCGCAACGCATTGATTCTGATTGAGTTCATTCAACAGCGATTGCGAACACCCTGCACGTTGCAAGAAGCATTGTTCGACGCGGGTGCGGCACGGACCCGTCCCATTTTGCTGACTGCGGGTACGACCATGCTGGCGAATATTGTCATTACCCTCGACCCGATTTTTAATGGTTTAGCATGGGCGATTATCTTCGGTATTACGGCGTCAACCGTATTCACTTTGCTCGTTGTGCCGGTGGTTTATCATTTGATGTATAAAGACGCGGAAGGTTATGGTTTACCGAAGGGTTTACCGAATGGTTTACCGCAGGAGAAGGAGAGTTTGTCATGAGTCGTAAGCGTATTCTCACCATTGTCGTAGCGTTTGTTGGCTTGGCATTAATTTTTGTT